>JAKFXU010000220.1 GCA_021731215.1 Rhodoferax sp. | reverse complement strand
GTCATGCCCCAGGCCGAGCTGACCGCCAGACCCAACACCTTGCGGGCGCGCTCGATCAGCACCGGCGGAATCGGCGCACCGGCGCAGCAGAAGTTGGAAAACCGGGGCGACACCGGACCGCCGGCTTCAGCCGCGTTGCACAAATCAACCACAAACGGGCTGGAGGCCATGCTGAACGTGATGCCTTCATCGCGGATCAGCTCCAGCGCCTGATGGGGCTCCCAGACGTCTTGCAGCACGGTGGTGGCATTGAGGATCAGCGGGATCATCGCCAGATAGCCAAAACCGGTCAGGTGCGCCATGGGCGAGGCGCCCAGGATCACGTCCCTCTGCGTCAGGCTGTAGGCCTCGATGAAACTGTGCAGGTTGGCAAACAAGGTGTTGGAGGTGTGCATCACGCCCTTGGGTTCACCCGTGGTGCCCGATGTGTACATCAGCAGCAACACGTCATCCGGCGCCAGGCCTTTGCCGGTCAGTGCCGGGCAGTCATCGTGCAACAGCAGCGCCTCAAAACTGTTGGCACCTTCACCATTCAGCACCACCAGGTGCTGCAGAAAAGGTAAGTCACTGCGCATGCCATTGGCCATGGCTTCATAGTCAAATCCCTTGTAACTCCGGGGCACGATGAAGACCTTGGATTCGCCGAAGTCGAGCATGAACTTGAGCTCGCGCTGGCGGAAGATCGGCATGATCGGATTGGCCACGGCGCCAATGCGCGCGCAGGCCAGCGCCAGGGCAATGAACTCCCACCAGTTGGGCAACTGCCAGCTCACCACATCGCCGTGGCCTACGCCGAGTGCCGCCAAGCCGCGCGCAATGCGATCCACCTGCACATCAAGTGCCCGATAGCTGAGACGCACCGGCTGCGCCAAGTCACTGCGGTAGGCCACCACCGCCGTGTGTTGCGGGCAGTTCTGCAGTGCCTGGGCCATAAAGTGGTTGATGGTCTGGTGGCGCCAGAAGCCCGCCGCCGTCATGGCCGCCTGGCGGGATGGAATCAGAACAGGATCGAATTGCACAGTGAGTCTCCTTCAGTCATGGGATGCGCAATGCGGGTGCAATACGCTTCCGCAAAAAACGCAATGCGACAATATATTGCCATATATGAATTTTGGCAAGCCCATTCGGGTATGAAATATCGCCCAAATACCTAGGGCTTTCCCTTATATATCGCCAAATAATAGATGGCCAACCATGTCAGCACGATTTTGTCTAAATGTATTTAAGTAAATACATTGACATTGTTTGCGATTCTTTCTTAAACTCCAGCGACTCGAACCAAAAGGAGACTGACATGGACTTCAACCTGAATGACGACCAGCAAGCACTGGTGGACAGTGCCCGCCGTTTTGCCGTACAAAAGCTGGCCCCCGGCTACCGGGTGGGAGACAAGACCGGCCGCGTGGACCGCGCCATGGTCAAGGCTATGGGCGACATGGGCTTTCTCGGCCCGGAGCTGCCTGAGGTCTACGGCGGCCTGGGGGTGGATTGCGTCACCAGCGGATTGTTGCTGGAGCAGATCGCTTATGGCGACTTCAACATGTCGTATATCAACCTGTTGACATCTTTGTGCGGGCAGATCATTGCCAGCCACGCGCAGGACTATTTGAAAGAGCGCTGGCTCAAACCGATCCTGGCCGGCGACCGACTGGTGGCCATCGCGCTGACCGAGCCCAGCGCCGGCTCGGACGCCGCCCGCCTGAAGCTCAAGGCCCAGCGCGACGGCGAGCACTTCGTCCTCAATGGCGAAAAAACCTCGATCTCGCTGGCCGACCAGTCCGACGTGGCGATGGTGTTTGCCCGCACCGGAAGCGAAGCCGACGGCGCCAAAGGCATCAGCGCCTTTCTGGTGCCCATGGACTTGGCCGGCCTGACCCGCACCGCTTTTGACGACGTCGGCACGCGCGCGGTCGGGCGCGGCTCGATCTTCTTTGACAACGTGCGCGTTCCCGCCGACCACATGCTGGGCGATCAAGGCAAAGGTTTCATTCAGGTCATGCAGGGCTTTGACTACAGCCGCGCGCTGATCGGCCTGCAATGCCTGGGCGTGGCACGCGCCTCACTCGATGAAAGCTGGGAGTACGCCAAGGAGCGGGAGACTTTTGGCCTGCCCATCATCGAGCGCCAGGGCGTGAGTTTTCCGCTGGCCGAAGCCGAAACCTATCTGGAATCGCTGCGCTGGCACTGCCTGCGCACGCTGTGGCTCAAGGACAGCGGCAAACCGCACACCGCCGAGGCGGCCATGTGCAAATGGTGGGGCCCCAAGCTGGCTTGCGAAATCATCCACCAGTGCCTGCTCACGCACGGCCACGGCGGTTATGCCAGCGACTACGCATTCGCGCAGCGCTATCGCGACGTGCTGGGCCTGCAGATTGGGGACGGCACCGCCAACATCATGAAGATGATCATCGCGCGCGAAAAGTCCGGCGTGCGCCTGACCTGAAGCGCTCACCTAGAGCTTGGACATGTTGGTTTGCAGCTTGGTGAAGTAATGGATAAACGCCAGCCGGTCATCGAACGACAGGTCTTTCAGGGCCTGATTGTAGAAATTGTGGATGGGGCCTTGCAGCTTTTTCCACAGCACTATGCCTTGCGGGCTGAGCCTGACTTTGCGGGAACGTCGGTCGTCTTCGCTGGTGACGCGCTCGATCAGGCCATCGCGCTCCAGGCGCGAGAGCAGGCCGGTCAGGTTCTGGCGACTTACCAGCAGGAAGCGCGACAAATCGCCTATCGACATGCCGTCACGCACCTGGGGCCGCGACAGCGCTCCCAGCACCGACCACTGCTGCGTCGTGACGCCGAATTCCTCAACCGCCTGTGTGCCCTTGGTGTGCAGCGTGTTGGCGACCTGGAACAGGCGAAAGAACAGCCGGTTGTTGATCTCGTGAACCGCGTGGTTCTTCTCGGTGCGCAAATCGGGCATGGGATGGTTAGGCAAGCAGGACAGCCGCCATCGTAAGCGATGCCCTCACACCGACAGCAGATTTTTTTGAATTTTCAACAGGAGCAAAAGCAATGCGTGGACTCAAAGGCAAAGTGGTACTGGTAACAGGTGGCGGCGGCGGCATTGGCGCCGCTACCTGCAAGCGCTTCGGCGAGGAAGGTGCCAAGGTGGCGGTGGTGGACATCAATCCGGCCGCCGCTGAAAGCGTGGTCAAAGACATCGTCGCGGCCGGCGGCAAGGCGCAGGCCTTTGTGCTGGATTTAACGAATCAGGCACAGGTGATTGCCGGCGTGGCCGCGATCGAGGCCGCACTGGGCCCGGTCGACGTGCTGGTCAACAATGCCGGCTGGGACCGGGCCGGCAACTTCCTCAAGACCGACAAGGCGCTGTGGGAACAGATCGTGGCCATCAACCTCTATGGCTCGCTGCACATGCACCACGCCGTGCTCAAGGGCATGAGCGAGCGTGGCCGTGGCCGGGTGGTCAACATCGCCTCCGACGCGGCCCGCGTCGGCTCCAGCGGCGAGGCCGTTTACGCGCTGTGCAAAGGCGGCATGATCGCGTTTTCCAAGACCCTGGCGCGCGAACTGGCGCGCCAGCAGATCAACGTCAACGTGGTCTGCCCCGGCCCCACCGACACCGCGCTGTTTGCCGACTTCGCCGGCGACGGTGACCAGGGCGACAAGCTGCGCCAGGGCCTGGCCCGCGCCATTCCGTTTGGCCGCCTGGGCCAGCCCGGCGACCTGCCCGGCGCCGTGGCCTTTCTGGCCAGCGACGACGCCGCCTTCATCACCGGCCAGGTCATCAGCGTCTCGGGCGGACTGACCATGGTCGGCTGAGAGCATCTCTTCGTTTTACTTACTCAAGGAACTCAAAATGGAACTCGCAAAAGCTGTCTACACCGACATCCTCTACACCAAGGCTGACGGCATCGCCACCATCACCATCAACCGGCCCAAGGCCTATAACGCCTTCACCGCCAACACCTGCGAGGAGCTGATCCACGCCTTCAAGGACGCTGACTGGGACAGAAGTGTGGGCGTGGTCGTCTTGACCGGCGCCGGTGAAAAAGCTTTTTGCACCGGCGGTGACCAGGGCACGCAAGACGGCGGCTACGGCGGGCGCGGCGTCATCGGTCTGCCGATCGAAGAAGTGCAAAGCGCCATCCGCGACTGCAACAAGCCGGTGATTGCCCGCGTCAACGGATTTGCGATTGGCGGCGGCAACGTGCTGGTCACCATTTGCGATCTGGCCATCGCCTCGGACAACGCCCAGTTCGGTCAGGCCGGCCCGCGCGTCGGCTCCGTCGATCCCGGCTTTGGCACGGCGCTGCTGGCGCGCGTGGTGGGCGAAAAGAAGGCGCGCGAAATCTGGTACCTGTGCCGCCGCTACACCGCGCAGCAGGCGCTGGAAATGGGGCTGGTCAACGCCGTAGTGCCGCAAGATCAACTGGACGCCGAAGTGCGCAAGTGGTGCGATGAGATCGTGGAAAAGAGCCCGACCGCCATCGCGCTGGCCAAGAAATCCTTCAACGTGGACACTGAAATGATCCGCGGCATGGGCGGCCTGGCGATGCACGCGCTCAAGCTCTATTACGAAACCCCCGAGTCGGCCGAAGGAGGCAACGCGTTTCGCGAAAAGCGCAAGCCCGAGTTCCGCAAGTACGTCAAATAAGTTACTGAGAAGCCCATGATCCGAGACCCCGAAACCCTCAGCCTGTTGCTGGACACCATCGCGCGCTTTGTGCGCGAGAAGCTGGTGCCGCAGGAGGCGCATGTCGCCGAAACCGACCAGATCCCCGAGACCATCGTGCGCGACATGAAGGAACTGGGTCTCTTTGGCATGTCCATTCCCGAGGCCTACGGCGGCATGGGGCTGACCATGGAAGAAGAGGTGCTGGCCGGCTTCGAGATTGCCCGCACCTCACCGGCTTTTCGCTCGCTGTTTGCCACCAACAACGGCATCGGCGCGCAAGGCATCGTGATCGACGGCACCGAGGCGCAAAAGCAGCACTACCTGCCGAAGATTGCCACCGGCGAAATCATCGGCGCGTTTGCGCTGACCGAGCCCGACAGCGGCTCGGACGCGGCCAGCCTGCGCACCTCGGCGCTGAAGGACGGTGACTTTTATGTGATCAACGGCACCAAGCGCTACATCACCAACGCACCGGAGGCCGGTATCTTCACCGTCATGGCCCGCAGCGCGCCGCAGCGCAAGGGCGCGGACGGGATTTCGGCCTTCATCGTCGAAAAAGGCACGCCCGGTCTATCGCTGGGCGCGATTGACAAGAAGATGGGACAAAAAGGCGCCCACACCTGCGATGTGATTTTTGACAATGTGCGCGTGCCGGCCGCCAACCTGATAGGTAATCGGGAAGGGGTGGGCTTCAAGACCGCCATGAAAGTGCTGGACAAGGGGCGGCTGAATATTGCAGCGGCCAGCGTGGGGGCGGCCGAGCGCATGCTCAGTGATGCTTTGCGCTACGCCCGCGAGCGCAAACAGTTCGGCAAGGCGATTGGCGAGTTCCAGCTGATTCAGGCCATGCTGGCCGACAGCCACGCCGAAATTTATGCCGCCCGCTGCATGGTGCTGGACGCCGCCCGCAAGCGCGACGAAGGCCGCAACGTGGGTACCGAGGCCGCCTGCGCCAAGCTGTTTGCATCCGAGATGTGTGGCCGCGTGGCCGATCGTGCGGTGCAGATCTTTGGCGGCGCCGGTTACCTGGCCGAGTACGGCATCGAACGTTTTTACCGCGACGTGCGCCTGTTCCGGATTTTTGAAGGCACCAGCCAGATTCAGCAGCTGGTGATTGCGCGCAACCTGTTGCGCGACGGCGCGACCTGAAGCCCCGGATGGTTTCTAGGAAGCGCGGGCGCTATCATGGCGCTCGCGGTTTGCTGTTCAACATCCGGAGTAGATCATGCCTTGTTATGCCATAGACGGTATTGTGCCAATCGTAGACCCTGCAGCCTTTGTCCATCCGACCGCTGTTCTGATAGGTGACGTGACCATCGGGCCTGGGTGCTACATCGGCCCATGCGCCAGTCTTCGCGGTGACTTTGGCCGAATTGTTGTCCAGGCCGGTGCCAACGTTCAGGACACCTGCGTGATCCATAGTTTCCCGGACCAAGACACGGTGGTGGAAGAAAACGGCCATATCGGTCATGGCGCCGTGCTGCATGGTTGTGTGGTGGGGCGTGACGCTTTTGTCGGCATGAATGCGGTGGTCATGGACGAAGCCGTGATCGGCGCGCAGTCGATTGTCGGGGCCTGTGCCTTCGTGCCCGCCGGGATGCAGATTGCGCCACGCTCGCTGGTAGTGGGGGTGCCAGCGAAGCTTGCTCGTCCATTGACTGACGAAGAAATCGCCAAGAAACTGGTTGGAACGCTCAAGTACCAGCATCTCGCCAGGCGTTGCATGGAGTCCATGGTCGAGGTGACGCCTCTGTCGGCACCGGATGCAGCTCGGGCGCGGCCTGGGAATTGCTGAACAGGGTTAAGAGCCGGCGGACCGTCCAGCCTTGCATCAATATGGGTTTAATTCTGATTCGCCGAGCGCCAGAATCAAGCCACGATTCGGGCCGAGGGAGTAAAAAATGTTTCTGATTCATATGGCGTCTTCGTGCTCAGTCCGTGAACAGCATCCCCTCACAGCTCGGCACGTATTTTTGAAAAGACCTGCCAGAACTGCGCCTCCTGCGTCGTTGCGAAATTGATGCGCATTAGCGTGCTGGGCTGACGACTGGCGTGAAACAGGGCGCCCGGGGCCAGCAGGTAACCCTCGTCCAGCATGCGCTGCGCCAGCGCATCCGTATCCACGCCGGTGTCGACCCAGCCAAACAGGCCGGCCGGCGGGGCGGCAAAACGGCAGCCGGCGGCAAGCCCCAGCTCCACACTGCGGGCACGGGCCAGATCCAGCCGGATACGAATACGCTCGGCGTGGCGGCGCAACTGACCCTGGTCAATGCACCAGGCCAGCGCCTTTTCCAGCAGCGCCGGTGTGGTCAGGGTCGCCAGCAATTTGGTGTCCAGCAAGCGCTCAACCAGCGCCGTGGGTGCCGCCAGATAACCGACCCGCCAGCCCGGCGCCAGGATTTTGGCGAAGCCACTGACGTAAATCGTACGCTGCAGACCATCCAGTGCGCACAGCCGAGTTGTATGTTCGGGCGCGATGTGGCTGTAGGTGTCGTCTTCAACAATATGGAAATTGTGCAAATGGGCCAGTTGCAGCACCCGGTGCGCGCGGCCCGGCGTGAGGCAGTAGCCGGTGGGGTTGTGGAACACGCTCACACTCACGAACAGTTTGGGTGCGTGCAGCTCGCAATAACGCGCCATCACCTCCAGATCGGGGCCATCGGCGCGGCGCGGCACCGGCAGGATGCGCATGCCCAAGGCATCCAGACGCGCAAACTCGATGGCCCAACCGGGCTCTTCCACCATCACGCAGTCACCTGCGCGCAGCAGGGTGCGACTGACGATATCCAGCGCGTGGGTGGCCCCGACCGTGGTGATGATTTGCTGCGCTGTGGCGTGCACGTTCAAGCCAACCAGTTTTTGCGACAACGACTTGCGCAGCCCCGAGTCCCCGGCCGGCTCGCCATATTGCAGCGAAAACGCGTGCAGTGAACGCGTGCTGGTGACCCGACGCACGGCCGCGGCCATGAACTTGGTCTCCAGCCAGTCCGGCGGAAACACCCCCATGCCGGGCTGCGGCTTGTCGCTGCCGCCATGAAACATGCCGCGAATCAGGGCGGTGGCGTTGACCGGCACGTGCTGCGCCTGAAAACTTCCCTTCGAGGTCTGACGGGCGCCCGAAATGGCTATTGAATGAGTCTCTGATTGCGCACTGGACTCGGGGGCTAAAACCCTATTTCTTACAAAGAATCCGCGGTTTTTGTGCGCCTCGACCAGGCCCTGCGCCAGCAACTGGTCGTAGGCCG
>JAKFXU010000037.1 GCA_021731215.1 Rhodoferax sp. | reverse complement strand
CCCGCCAGGGGCGCAAAGCGAACTAACTTTTCCTCCCAAAACAGGCGCCGCAGAATCGTCTCCACGTCCAGCGTCAACAGCTCTTCGCGCTTCAAGCTCGACGCCAGGATGGCGATGCGTTGGTAGTGCTCGTTGAGGCCGATTTCATCTTCGTCGGCCTGGCGCAATCGGCTAGCGGCCAGATTGCCAGCGCCTTCCAGCGGCAAGCGCTGGATCAGCAGGCCGGCTGCCACTTGATCGTCGGCCGCCAGCACCAGCGTGGTGTCAAGCTGTTCGCTTCGCAGCATGTAGTGCTGCAGCACGTCGCTCAACTGCTCCAGCTTCTCATGGCTATCCCCGAACAAGGGCACGACGCCCTGATACGCTTGCTGCCCCGGGAACTTGGTCTGGGGGTCGAGTGTGATGGCACATTTGCCCTGATTGCTCAGGTTGACCAGCATGCTCAGGCTGGCGTCTGCCGCGATAGCATCGGTGACGGTTGCCGTGGCCCGCAAACCGAAATCGGGCTGGACCTCAGCCACGGCCAGCTTGACCGGGCCGTCGCCAACGATCTGCAGTATCAGCGAACCGTTGAACTTGATGTTCGACTGCATCAAGGTGGCCGCCGCCACCATCTCGCCCAGCATGTTTTGCACCGGCAGCGGGTACGCGCCCGCCGCGCTGCCGCAGGCACGTCGGCGCAGAATTTCAGTCCACGCATCGGTCAGGCGCACCACTATGCCGCGCACCGGCAGGCCATCAAACAAAAACTTGTGAAGTTCAGACACGCTCTTTTTCCTTCAAACTCAAAACATCAATGATTGAGCACAATCAGCGAGGAAAATCAGGCAATTTTTTCAAACCGGCGCGAAAGCGGCGGGCATTGCCCACGTAGAGTTGGGCACTCAGTCGCAAGCCTTGCAATTGCTCGGGCGTGAGCTGACGAACGACCTTGGCCGGACTGCCCAGGATCATCGAGTCATCCGGGAATTCCTTGCCCTCTGTCACCAAAGATCCGGCCCCCACCAGGCAGCCCTTGCCAATTTTGGCCCCATTGAGCACGACCGCACCGATGCCAATCAGGGAGCCGTCGCCAATGGCGCAGCCATGCAACATCGCTTGATGTCCCACCGTCACATCGTCACATCGTCACCCAGCGTCAGCCGCATGCCCAGATCCACGTGCAAGACGCTCAGATCCTGAATATTGGTGCGCCGTCCAATGCGAATGGTTTCCGTATCGCCCCGGATCACCACACCAAACCAGACGCTGGCGTCATCGGCCAGCTCAACATCACCCATTACCTGGGCACTGTCAGCGATCCAGGCCGAGTCTGAAATGCGGGGCGCCGCGCCGTCAAGTTGGTAGATCGCCATGTCGTTTCCATTGGTTCAAGTTGACTGGAATTGTACGGAGAGAAGATCAATCGATTCTCTGCATCGGACGCATGGCCTCTCCAGCCTCTGAGTTGACCACCTGGCGCTGGCTGCAAACGCACAGCGCCCTGGCCGAACTGATAGACATCGAGGTCTATGCAACTTCAATTGCCTGAAATAGGACGATAAAGTCCGCAGCGAGGCTTGGCGTGCGGCTGTGACCCTCGCTGCCCTCTTCAAGCCTGCGGCGCTGACCGAGAGCCAGAAACTGGCCGCTGTCGGCAACAGACAGTGTTTCCTTGATCGTAATGGCGGTCTTTCGCGGGATCCGCTTGGTCCCAAAATTAATCACACCGCCGACGTTGTTCGGGCCATAGTGAACCGCAACAGTTCGCGGCTGTCCAGGCGCACGGGCGACGCCGATGCGGCAGCAACCCGAACATCAGGTCCGGCGCCACGGGTGTTCCATCCGCCCGCCAGAAGCGGGCCAATGCCTCGAAGCCTGCGATATCCCCACTCGCCGTGTCCACGATAGGCTGGTATTCCACTCCGAAACGCTGCCTCAGCAGAATGTCAAGCGCCTCGTGAGGGTGCAGGCTATTGGCTGGAGCGGCGTTTTGGGCCTTTTCGAGAGCCTTGAATTCTTCTTTCAAGATTGCGTTCATGCCGTTCTCCTTGCTGGAACTCAGCATCGGGTTTCATTCTGTGTGCTTGTTTCGGGCCGGCGGCGCGCGTAACCCCAGGCAAAACCGGCGCTCACGGCGGCGAGCAGGAGGCCTTGCAGCCACAAGGCTTGCTGGTTGGCATAAATACCCAAGACGGGCACATGGAGGAAATGCACCGGATCCACCGGCAGCCAGCCCGCTTCCTGGAGCGCGGCGACACCGTGGCCAGCGAACATAACGCCCAGCAAGACGAGCAACACCGAGCTCGCAGCGAAGAAGGGGCCGATGGGCAGGCGCAGGCCGAAGCGGAAAATCAGCCAGGCGAGGACGGCAAGGGTGCCGCCGCCCAGCCCGAAGCCGATCAGCACCGAACTGCGCGCGCCTTCGGCCTGTTGCCACAGGGCCTGGTAGAACAGCACAGTCTCGAAGGCTTCGCGGTACACGGCCAGGAACGACACACCGGTCAGTGCCCACAGGGTGCCGCGCGTCAAGGCATGGGTGAGATGCCGACCGACGAAGGCTTTCCAGCGCTCGGCGTGGGACTTGTCGTGCAGCCAGAAGCCGACGTAGAGCAGGATGGCGCTGGCGGCAAGCGCCGTGATCCCCTCCGTGACCTCGCGCCCGGCGCCGCTGACGGCGATGACGTAGCTGGCCACGAACCAGGTCAGCGCGCCCAAACCAAGGGCACTCATCCAGCCGATATGGATATAGGGCAGCGCCTCGCGGCGCTCGGCCTTGATCAGGAAAGCGACGATGGCCGCCACCACCAGCAGTGCTTCCAGGCCTTCGCGCACGATGATGAAAAACGCGCTGACCAGTGCGGCGGTGGGGGATAGCCGGCTGCCGTCGAGCTTGTCGGCGGCGCTGGCGAGAAGCGTGTGCACCAGGGCGGCCTGTCTTTGCGCCTCGGTGCCCGGTGCGCCGGCGCGCAGCAGGTTGCGGTAAGCAGTCATCTGCATTTCGATGTCCTGGCGCAGTGCGCGGTCGGAGGCGTCGAGACTGGCCTCCACCAGTTCGAAGCCTTCCAGGTAGCCGGTAACGGCGAGTCGCTGGGCCAAGGAAATGTCACCCGCCCGGTAGGCGGCGAGGCTTTCATCCAAGTGCCGGGCCGTGAAGGCAAGCGGCGGCTCTGCCGCAATTTGGGCCTTGCCGGGGTTTTGCCTGAGCCAGGCAAAAACCATGGACGCGTCTTCGCCATGACTGGATCTGACTTCGTTCTCGGTGAGGGTGGCAAGGGCGCGCAAGTTTACGAAGGGAAGGGTCTTGCCGCCGGCGGCAAAAATCGCTGCGCCTTGTTGCGTCACGTCGGCGGGGGTAGTCAGCGCGGCTACGAAAAACGCCAGTGCCCAGCGGTCTTCCTCGGAGAGTTGGGTAAAACCGCTCATGGGCGTGCCGGTCACACCCAGGCTGATGGCGCTAAAAAGGCCATGCACGCTGCGCTGCCCCATGCGCGCCAGGTCGTGGAAATCGGATGGGGCCGGCTCCATGCCCTTGGCCAGGATGCCGTCTCCCTTGCCTTGCGCTCCATGACAAGACGCGCACTGGCTGGCGTACAGCCCGGCGGCACCTCTCAGGTCTGGCGCCCGTTTGGGTGCGACGGCGATTTTGTAGGCGCCGATGACGCCCCGCCGCAGTTCGCCCGCCAAGCCGGAGACCTCCGCACCGGGTGCTCTGGCATCGATGTGTGAGCGCAGGGTTTCGGCTTGGCGCAACAGTCCGGCCTTGGCCGGATGGTCCGGCAGCTTGCGCAACTGTTCGATCACCTGGACCGAAAATTCGAGCTGCTCTTGGTATTCCGCCTTGTCGAGCACCTTGCCATCGCGCACGAATTCCGGGTAATCCACGCCCACGTAGTCGAGCATGTGGGCGACGGTCTGGGCCGTTCTGCTTGCATCGACGGAATCCGCTTGGGCGGATGCGGCAAAGGCCGCAAACAGACCGATAAGTACCCAAGCCCCTATTCGGATGATCGGTTGGAATAAGCGTTTCGTGTTCATGATGGCGATCTCACGGTTGCGGTGTGGGCCCGGTGACGAAACCGAGCAGGAGTTGGATGGACTGGATGTCATTTTTCTGCCATTGCCCGCGTTGGTTCGATGGGCTCACCAGACAGGCTGACCCGCCCGGACGACAGCCGCGCCAATCAGGTCTTCCACGCGCGGCGCGGCAAAGCCCTTGTGCAGGCTGGCGAAGACGGTGAGGTCTTTGTTCAGGTTCCAGGTGGCGCCGATGCCGGGCAGGGTTTTGGACAGCGAGGTCGAACCCGTCACACCGGTCAGCCGGTTGCTGCGCTCGGCGTCGATGTTCTCGTGGCGCAGGATAGCCGACCAGCGGCGCGCGCCGTGGTAGGTGTTGGCACCGTAGATTGGAGCGGAAGTGGCAGCAGTTGACATGTCGATTCGCGGATATAAATGAGAATAGTTCTCATTCTATACGCGAATAATTCCCGTTATAAAATTATTTTCTAACGCTGTGGCAGGTAAAAATTTGCCTACCGGAGCGGTCGGCTGGGGTAACGCGGTGAAGCTGCGCTTCCCTCGAGCCCCGGGGGTCAATGCCGTGCGGGCAGCTTGCTTTCCGATGCGGAAAACACGTGCGCTCGGCTCTGGCTGGCGAGGCTGGGCCGCTCAAGGCCGCGTGAAATCTCCAGTCGAGGTCCAGTGCAAGGAGCGCTATTTGTCTACTCGTTGGGAGCGAAGGCTTGGGTCAAGCGCCGGCGCTAGCCGCGCGGATGATGCCGGGCATGCAGAGCGTTGAGCCGTTCGCGTGCCACATGGGTGTAAATGGTGGTGGTTGAAATATCGGCATGGCCCAGCAATAGCTGGACCGCGCGCAGATCGGCACCATGGTTGAGCAGATGCGTGGCAAAGGCATGGCGCAAGGTGTGCGGTGACAAAGGCGCCGTGATGCCCGCGCTCGCCGCCTGTTTTTTGACAATCATCCAGAACATGACCCGACTCATGGCAGTGCCGGCCTTGACGCCCCGATGCGTCACAAACAGGTCTTCGGTCTGCTTGCCCGCCAGCAGCCCTGGGCGCGCCCCGCTCAGATACTGGCTGATCCAGACGCCGGCCACTTCGCCAAACGGCACCAGCCGCTCCTTGTTGCCTTTGCCAAACACCCGCACCACGTTTTCCGACAGGCTCACGTTGAACAGCTTGAGCGTCACCAGCTCACTGACGCGCAGGCCGCTGGCGTACATCAGCTCCAGCATGGTGCGGTCGCGCACTCCTAGCGGCGTGTCGGTGTCAGGCGCGCCCAGCAGCGCCTCGACCTGATGCTCGGTCAAAGTGCTGGGCACCCGCAGCGCCTGACGGGCGGCCTGCAGCTTGAGCGTGGGGTCGGCGCTAATGAGGTGCTCACGCAGCGCCCAGCGAAAATAGCGCTTGAAAACAGTGAGACGCCGGTTCGCGGTGGTGGCCTTGGTGGCACTGTGTTGCGCGGCAAAGTAGCCGTTCAGGTCATGCTCAACCGTATCCGTCAAGCGCCGCTGCCGGCCCTGCAGCCAGGCGTCATACAAGGTCAGATCGCGCCGGTAGGCGGTGAGGGTGTTTTTGGACAAGCCCTCCTCCAGCCACAGCGCGTCAATGAATGCGTCGATCAACGCATCGCGCGCCAGCGCGTCGGTCGTCACTCGAGTTTGAGCTTGGCCGAATCAACCACTTTTTTGTAGACTTCGTACTCGGCCTTGATCTGCTCCGCGAACTGCTCGGGCGTGTTGGCAATGATGATGGAGCCGGTGTCTTCGATCCGCTTTTTCACCGCCGGGTCTTCCAGCGCTTTGCGCACGCCGGCGTTGATCTTGTCCACCACTTCCCTGGACAAGCCTTTGGGGCCATAAATACCGTAGTAAGCCATGCGGTTCACCGGCTCCAGTCCGACCTCCTTGAAGGTCGGCACATTGGGCAGTTGCGACAGTCGCTGCGGCGCCGCCACCACGATCGGAACCAGGCGATTGGACTGAATGAAAGGCAAGGCCGACGGCAGGTTGTCAAACAGCATGGACACCTGGCCGGCGACGGTGTCGTTGAGGGCCGGGCCCGCGCCCCGGTAGGGAATGTGGGTGATGAAAGTCGCACTCAAATTCTTGAACAACTCCATCTGCAAATGACCAATGCCACCGGTGCCCGACGAAGCATAGGAGTGTTTACCGGGGTTTTTCTTCAGTTCGGCCACGAAGCCTTTGTAGTCCTTCGCCGGGAAACTGGGGTGCACCGCAATCACATTGGGGGTCGCCGCGATGTTGATGATGGGCGTGAAGTCGGTCAGCGAGTTGTACGGCATCTTGGGGTTGATGGCGGGATTGGCCGCCGTGGTGGACACGGTGGCCATGCCCAGCGAGTAGCCGTCAGGCGCGGCCTTGGCGGTCTCGTTGGCGCCAATGATGCCACCGCCGCCGGCCTTGTTCTCCACCACCACGGTCTGGCCCAAGGCCTTGCCCAGGGCGTCCGAGATGGTGCGGGCGATGATGTCGGTGGTGCCGCCCGGCGCAAATGGCACCTGCAGCTTGATGACCTTGTTGGGATAGCCCTGCGCCAGGGCGGAGCCGGCGGCGGCGAGCAGGCTCAAGGCGAATAGAGTTCGACGATGCATCATGATTTGGCTCCTGAAGTACCCGATTGAATGAAAAATCAACGCCTATGTTAACCGTCGCGCCGATGATCCCTATTGTGGCGAGCCCTTAGGGGCAAACCCGAAGGTCGCCGCATTTCATGGGTGATTTGGCTGGTATTCTCGCTGCGTGAATTTCGCCCAACTATTATTCCCCGACTTCGCCCTGATTCTGTGTGGCTACCTGGTGTGCCGCTATACCGCCCTCAACCGCACGGTGTGGCAGCAGGTCGAAACCCTGGTCTACTTCTTGTTCTTTCCGGTGCTGCTGTTTCACTCGATTGTGAAAAGCCCGCTCGATATCAGTTCGACATCCAGTCTGATCGGGGCCGGTTGGGCCATGGGGCTCAGCGGCATCGCGCTAGCCTATTCCCTCCCTCATTGGCCGTGGCTGCGACGCCATATCGATCAGCGCGAGCATGCGGCCAGCGCCCAGGTGGCGTTTCGGTTCAATTCATTCATCGGCCTGGCGCTGGCCGAGCGGCTGGCCGGCCCGCAGGGTTTGCTGTTGATTGCGGTGCTGATCGGCGTGTGCGTGCCGCTGTTCAATGTCGGCGCCGTCTGGCCGATGGCGCGCCACGCCCAGCGCGGGTTCCTGCGCGAACTGGTGCGCAACCCGCTCATTATCGGCACGGCAGCCGGCCTGACGGCAAATCTGCTCGGCTTCACGTTGCCGATCTGGCTGGAGCCTACGGTCAGCCGCATCGGAGCGGCCTCGCTGGCGCTGGGCCTGATGGCAGCCGGTGCGGGCATGCAGTTGGGTGCGCTGGGCCGGGCCAAAACGCTGGCGCTGGCGCTGTTGACGATCCGTCATTTCTTGCTGCCGCTGGTGGCACTCGGGTTTGCGCGCCTGTTTCATCTCGATCCGGTGCAAACCACCGTGCTGCTGGCTTTTTCCGCCTTGCCGACGGCGTCCAGTTGCTATGTGCTGGCAGCGCGCATGGGCTATGACGGCGCCTATGTCGCCGGTCTGGTGACGCTGTCCACCCTGCTCGGCATGCTGAGCTTGCCGTTTGCGCTCGGCGTGCTCGGATCGCTGAAAATTCAGTAGGGTGGGCAAAGCGCAGCGTGCCCACGTGGGGCGCTGCATCGGTGGGCACGCTGCGCTTTGCCCACCCTACGGCTACGGCGTCCTGGCTGTCGGGCGCACATCCCGACCCAAGTCAGGTCGGCCAGGTCATTGGCTCGCATTGCAATCCGGCCCCACTATTGCAACCAACATCTCTTGCACATCAAAAATATCAGCGCCCCAATGCCCAAACCACATGCTCCCTGACCACCTCGCTCGGGTGCTCAGCACGCTGCTGCAAAGCCCCACGCAGC
>JAKFXU010000420.1 GCA_021731215.1 Rhodoferax sp. | reverse complement strand
ATCAATCCCTCCCTGTCCCAGCGTGTGGCTGGCCTGGATCAGGCTCAAAGGCTGCGCATTGGGCTCGGGCTGGTCTTGTTCATTGCCATTGGCATCATCGGCATCGTGATGGGGCGCCAGGCCGAGTGGCGCGTGCTGTATACCAATCTGGCCGACAAGGACGGTGGCGCCATCGTGGCCCAGTTGTCGCAGATGAATGTGCCTTACAAACATGCCGACGGCGGTGGTGCCATATTGGTGCCGGCCGACAAGGTCTACGACACGCGCTTGCGGCTGGCCTCGCAGGGTCTGCCCAAGGGCTCGGTGGCCGGTTTCGAGACGATGGATGCCAACCGTTTTGGCATGACGCAGTTCCAGGAGCGCCTGGCGTTTCAGCGCGGCCTCGAAGGCGAATTGACGCGCTCGATCCAGGCGTTGTCCTCGGTTGGCAGTGCGCGCGTGCATTTGGCTTTGCCGGCCCACAACGGGTTTTTCCGCGAACAGCAAAAACCGTCGGCCTCGGTGCTGGTGAGTTTGAATGCCGGGCGCACGCTGGACCGGGCCCAGTTGGCGGGCATTGTGCATCTGGTGTCGGCCAGTGTGCCTGAAATGAACCCGAACGCCGTCAGCGTGCTCGATGACACCGGCAAGCTGCTGTCGACGCCGGCCGAGGGTGCCAATGGGGCGGGTGGCGGTGACGCACAACAACTGCAGTACGTGCAGCAGTTGGAGCAAAACTACAGCCGCCGCATTCTGGATATTCTGGAGCCGCTGGTGGGGCGGCAAAATGTCAAGGCCCAGGTGTCGGCCGAGCTAGATTTTTCACAGACGGAGTCCACCTCGGAGTTGCACACGCCCAACCAGACGCCCGATGCCATCGTGATCCGCAGCCAGCAGCTCTCGGAAAGCAGCGCCGGCGCCGGCGCCGCTCAGGCCTCAGGGGTGCCAGGGGCGACCAGCAACCAGGCGCCCGGGCCCAGTTCGGCGCCCATCAATGGCGCAGCGCAGGCCTTGAGCGCCGCCGGCGGCCTGGCCGGCGGGGGCGGCGCCAGGCGCGAGTCCATCATCAACTACGAAGTGGACAAGACGGTGCGCGTGGTGCGCGCTGGCACCGGCACTGTCAAGCGCCTGAGCGCTGCCGTGGTGGTGAATCACCAGACCACGACCGACGCCAAAGGTAAAACAAGCACTACGCCCTTGAGCGATCAGCAAATCGAGCAAATGACGGCTTTGGTGCGTGAGACAATCGGCTTCAATAAAGACCGGGGTGACTCTGTGAATCTCATGAATGCGCCCTTTACCATGGAGAAAATGGTGCCCGTCGAGCTGCCTTGGTGGCGCCAACCGGAGCTGCAGGATTTGGTGCGCAGCTTTGCCTGGCCGCTGGGGACGCTGTTGTTCGGCCTGCTGGTGCTGCTGGGGGTGATCCGCCCGGCCATCAAGGCGATGGCCTCGGCGCCCCCCAGAATGCTGGCGTCCGCGCACCGGCTCGACGCCATCGAGTCCGAGCCGCCGGAGCGGGCGCAGTTGGCCGCACCGGCCAGAAGCAGCGCGCCCGCGGTGGCGACGCCGGGTGAGCTGGCGCTCGATGACGCCCGCAAGTTGACGCGTGACAACCCGGCTGCGGTCGCCAATATTGTCAAGACCTGGATCAGCGGCGAGGCGCCGGCCTGAGCGCTGGCAAGCGGGATCACACCATGAGTCAAGCCGACGGTCTGCAAGACGCTGCCATTTTAATGATGTCCCTCGGCGAGGAGGAGGCGTCTCAGGTGTTCAAGCATCTGTCACCCAAGGAAGTGCAAAAGCTGGGCGAGGCGATTGCCAAAACCAAGTCCATCACGCGCGAGCGGGTGGACGAGGTGGTGGACCGCTTCACCGGCATTGCCGCCGCCCATAGCCTGCTGGTGTCGGACTCGGGCGACTATGTGCGCTCGGTGCTCAAGCGCGCGCTGGGCGACGACAAGGCCACGCTGCTGATCGATCGGATCTTGCAGGGCGGCGATGTGTCCGGCATCGAGAGCCTGAAATGGATGGACCCGGCCTCGGTGGCGGAGCTGCTGCGCAATGAGCATCCGCAAATTGTGGCGGCGATTCTGGTCCATCTGGATTTCGACCAGGCGGCCGATGTGATGAAGTTTTTTGCCGAGCGCCAACGCAATGAAGTGATGCTGCGCGTGGCCACCATGGAGGGCATTCAGCCCTCGGCCTTGAAAGATTTGAACGAGGTCTTGTTCAACGTGCTGGCCGGCGGTGACAAGGTGCGCAAGTCGTCCCTGGGCGGGGCCAAGACGGCGGCCGAAATGATCAACCTGATGGGCACGGCGATCGAGGGCACGGTGCTTGAGTCGATCCGCAACCACGACCCCGACCTGGCCCAGAAGATCATGGACAAGATGTTTGTCTTTGACGATGTCATCAAGCTCGACGACAAGGCGATCCAGACCGTGCTCAAGGAAGTGGCCTCGGATGCGCTGATTGTGGCGCTCAAGGGCGCGCAGCCCGAGCTCAAGGAAAAGTTTCTGGCCAATATGTCCACCCGCGCCGCCGAAACGCTGCGCGAAGACCTGGAGTCGCGCGGACCGATGCGCTTGTCCGAGGTGGAGGCGCAGCAGAAGGAAATCTTGAAGATTGTGCGCCGGCTGGCGGACGAGGGCACCATTGTGATTGGCGGCGGCGCTGACGACGCGATGATTTGACCATGCGCAACTACTCCCGTTTTATTCCCGGCGAAGAGATTGGCGCGGTCGAACAGTGGAGTTTCGGCGCCGTTGACACCGCCTCGATCCTGCTGGCGGCGCAGCTCAAGGCGCGCGAGGACGCTTCGGATCAGGCTAAAAATAATGAGATCAAGCAGCAGGGCTATGCCGAAGGCTTTGCCCAGGGACATGCCCAGGCCACGCTGGAGGCACAACGTCAGATGGCTGATTTTGTCGCCAATCAGGCGCGCCAGGCGGCGCAAAACTTCACCCAATTGTTTGTCAGCGCCCAGGCCCAGTTGGCCGATGCGGAGCAGGTGATGGCCGAGGGCGTGCTGGAACTGGCTTGCGAACTGGCGCGCCAACTGTTGCGCCATGAGCTGTCGGTCAATCCGAATGCCTTGCAGCCGGTCATCCGCGAGGCGCTGGGGCTGCTGGTGGCGGACAACAAAAGTGCCATGATCCGGCTCCATCCGCTCGATTTCGAGGTGCTCGAAGAGACCATGCGGGCCGAGTTTCCCAGCCTGTCCCTGACTTTTCTGGCGGACGCGACGATTGCCCGGGGTGGCTGTCTGGTCGAGTCCGCCGGCACCGTGGTCGATGGAACGGTGGAGAAAAGATGGCGCCGGGCGATTGCCACGCTGGGCCTGCATTCGCCCTGGCAGGAGGCCGTTCATGAAGCCTGACGCGCCCGGCAAGTGGCAACAGTTTCTTCAGGATGCGCGCCAGCGCGCCCACACCGGCTGTACGCTGGAGGTGCGTGGAACGCTGACGCGGCTGGCCGGCCTGGTGCTCGAGGCCAGCGGAATCAGGGTGCCGGTCGGCTCGCAATGCCTGGTGTCGATGAAGTCGCAGCCGCCGGTGTTGGCGGAGGTGGTCGGGTTTTCCAATGAGCGCGCTTTTCTGATGCCCGCCGGTGATGTGCATGGTTTGTCCAGCGGCGCCAGCGTGGTGCCGGCGCCGGCCTATGTGGCGGTGCCGCGTTTGGGTGAACGCCGCCAGGCCGACCGGACTGGCGGTTATGGCATGCTGCGCCTGCCGCTGGGCATGGGTTTGCTGGGCCGGGTGGTTGATGCCCATGGCGCGCCGATGGACCGGATGGGGCCGATTGCCAACGTGGCCTCGTTGCCGCTGGACCGCAAACCGATCAATGCGATGGACCGCGCGCCGGTGCGCGAAACCCTGGACACCGGGGTGCGCGCCATCAACGCGCTGTTGACCATCGGCCGCGGTCAGCGCATTGGTTTGTTTGCCGGCTCGGGCGTGGGCAAGAGCGTGCTGATGGGCATGATGGCGCGCTATACCCAAGCCGACGTGATCGTGGTCGGTTTGATTGGGGAGCGCGGGCGCGAGGTCAAAGAGTTCATTGAGGACATTCTGGGTGCCACCGGTCGCGCCCGCTCGGTGGTGGTGGCGGCCCCGGCCGATGCCCCACCCCTGCTGCGCTTGCAGGGGGCCGCCTACGCCACCGCCATCGCCGAGAGTTTCCGGGACAAGGGCAAGCATGTGCTGCTGCTGATGGATTCGCTCACGCGCTACGCGATGGCGCAGCGTGAAATTGCGCTGGCCATTGGCGAGCCGCCGGCCACCAAGGGTTACCCGCCGTCCTGTTTTGCCAAATTGCCGCAACTGGTGGAGCGCAGTGGCAATGGCTTGAACGGCGTTGGTTCGATCACCGCTTTTTATACCGTGCTGTCGGAGGGCGACGATCAGCAGGACCCGATCGCCGATGCGGCGCGGGCGATTCTGGATGGGCATATCGTGCTGTCGCGCGCGCTGGCGGAGGCCGGGCATTTTCCCGCCATCGACATCGAGCAGTCGGCCTCCCGGGTCATGCACAACGTGGTCTCGCGCCAGCATTTCGAGATGGCACGGCGCTTTCGTTCGATCAACTCCCGTTTTGAAAAAGGCCGGGACCTGGTGCAGATTGGCGCCTATGTCAGTGGCTCTGACCCGGCGCTGGACGAGGCGATCCGATTGCATGAGGCGATGGAGGGATTTCTGCAGCAGGATATGTTTGTTGCGGCCACGCTGGAGACCAGCGTACGCGAGATGATGGCGACGATCGGACATCAGGAGGCTTTGCCATGAGCACTCAAATAGCAGGAGAACCAGCATGTCGGCGGTGAAAAGCATTCTGCTTGCCCTTGATCTGGCGAGCCGCAAGCGCGACCAGGCCAGCCAGGGTTTGCTGCAGGCCCAGCAGGGTCATCTGTTTGCCCAGGACCAGATGGCGCAGCTCGAAAGCTACGCCGCGGAGACGGCAGCGCGCTGGGCGACCGCGTCGCAAGTCAGCACCACACCCGAGCTGATGCGTCACCATTACCAATTCATGGGTCGCTTGCAGCACGCCATTGGCTTGCAAAGCGGGGTTCTTGAAACAACCGGTGCCAAGGTGGAACAGGCAAGGCGAGTGGTGCTGGAGGCCGAGTTCCGGCTGATCAGTTTGAAGCAGGTGTTGAAGAAAAAGCAGGTCGATCTGGCCGTCCTTCAATTGCGGCGCGAGCAAAAACAGATGGATGAGTTTGCCGCCTTGAGCGGCAGCCAGGCACGCGCCGGCTATGCCTGCGGGGAACGGTCATGAGCATTGAAGCAGGCGCCAGCGCCACCAGCGCCAAGACGGCGGTTGCAGAAAACCATGGCGTTAAAGCCAAGGCCCAATCAGGCGGTGAGGACGCGGCCATCACAGGAGGCGGATTTTTGGCAATGCTGACCGCGCTGGCGCCGCCCGTCACGGTGGGCGCGCCGGATCCGGCAGCCGAACAGCCGTCTGAAGCCGCCGACACCCAGGCGCAGCCTGCGGCCGCGTCGGTTTTGTTGCCGCAGGACTTGCCCAATGAGTTGGCCCTGCTGTTGGCACAGGCGAGCCAGGGCGGCGCTGATAAAGCGGGTGTCGTGAGCGCTGGACCGGCGCTGCGGGCGCGCCCGGGAGCCGGGCTGGCCGCCCTCGTCGCAGGGGCTGAAAAACCGGAACCGGTGCTGGCCACCGCTGTGGGGCCTCAAGGGATTGGCGACTTGATGCAAAACGTCGATCCATCGATTGATCAGGGTACCCCAACCCTGTCGGCCCGCACCTCAAAAAATGGCGGCGCTGGCTTGCAATCTGGGGCGCAGGACAGCCGGACGGAGTCAATCGCGCTCAAACAGTCTGCTCTGGGCGACTTTGTGGCGCGTGAGGCCACGCTGTCCGAAACACGGGTGAGCAGCGCGCTGGCTGAGAGCTTGTTGCGTCAGGCGGAGCGGGCTCCAGCCAAGTCTTCGGCTGCGTCCGACCGCACAGGCGTCGAGGGTCTTTGGGGGCAAGCTGGTGTGCCGGGCGCAAGCCGGGCCGATGCGCCGTCAGTCCTGACCAATCCGGCGCTGCCGACGCTGGAGGCGAAGGTGGCCAACACGGTCAGTTATTGGGTGACGCAGGGTGTGCAAAATGCAGCGTTGAAGTTCGATGGCCTGGGCGATGAACCGGTCGAGGTCAACATTTCGCTCAAGGGGCGTGAGGCCCACATTGGTTTTCGGACCGACCAGCCAGAAATCCGTCAAATACTCGAAGGTGCGCTGGTGCATCTGAAGAACCTGCTGGCCAGCGAGGGCTTGCTGCTGTCGGGAGTTTCGGTCGGAGCCTCGGGCCAGGACGGCAAGGGTACGCCACAGCAGCAGCCGCGCCCGGGCGCCCGACCGGCCAGCATCGCAACGCCGGACGCGGAGTCGGGCCAAAACCAGCAGCGCGTATCGCATGCGGTTGGACGGGCGGTTGATATTTTTGTCTAAAAAACCGGCGCCAGCATGAGCCTGAAAGCGATGCTTTTTCATGTCTCATTTGGTCGTTACCGCACCAAATGTGCTAAATAATGAGGCTCAACATAATGTGGACAAGGAAATACAGTGGCTACCAAACCCGATGCAGCAAAATCCGAGGCGGATGAGCCGGTCAAAAAACCGCCGAAAAGCAAGAAAGTATTGCTCATTGGCCTCGTCGTGTTCCTGGTTTTGGCCTTGGCTGGTGCGGGTGCCTGGTTGGTTCTGAGTCAGCGCAGTGCGCTTGACGACGGCGAGGCGGCGCCTGCGCGTGTCGAACCCAAGAGCCCCCCGACCTTTCTTCCGCTTGAAAATATGGTGGTAAACCTGGCCGACCCGGGCGGCGACAAGGTGGCGCAGATTGGTATTACGCTGGAGCTGGCGGATGCGAAGGCGGTTGACAAGGTCAAGCTGTATTTGCCCTCCATCCGCAGCGGCATCCTGTTGCTGATTTCCCAGCGCACGGCGCAAGAGCTGCTGCAGATCGAGGGCAAGGAAAAACTGGCCGCCGACATCTTGCGCGAGGCCTCGCGCCCGTTTGCTGACACGGCCAGTGCCAGCAAGAAGCCGACCAAGGACGCTGCCAAAATCAAAAAGAAGAGCGCTGACCTGGGCGCCGGTGACGACAACCCAGTCCGCGGCGTTCTTTTTTCCAGCTTCATTGTTCAGTAACGATGAAACCGGAACCGGCATATGAGTGAGTCCTTTCTCTCCCAAGAAGAGGTTGACGCCCTGCTTGAGGGCGTGACCGGCGAAAGCCAGAAGCTGGTCGAGGAGGTGCATGAGCGCGGCGACGTTCGTCCCTACAACATCTCCAGCCAGGAGCGCATTGTTCGGGGGCGGATGCCGACGATGGAAATCGTCAACGAGCGATTTGCCAGAAACCTGCGGGTGGGACTGTTCAACTTCATCCGCAGAAGTCCCGAAATATCGGTAGGGCCGGTGACGGTGCAGCGCTACAGTGCGTTTTTGCGTGAATTGGCAGTGCCGACCAATTTCAATATTGTGGCCATTCGGCCGTTGCGCGGCAGTGGCTTGATCGTGTGCGAGCCAGCGCTGGTTTTTGGCATCATCGACACCTTGTACGGCGGCATTGGCAAGTTTCAGACCCGCATTGAAGGACGCGATTTTTCCGCGACTGAGCAGCGCGTCATCAACCGCGTGGTTGATGTCATCACCGAAGAATACAAAAAAGCGTGGAAGGGTGTCTATCCGCTGGAGCTGGAATACCAGCGCTCCGAGATGCAGCCGCAGTTTGCCAATATTGCGACCCCCAGCGAGATCATCATTTCGACCTCGTTTCAGCTCGAGATTGGCGAGATTACCGGGGCCATCCATTTTTGCATGCCCTATGCGACGCTGGAGCCGATTCGCGATGTGCTGTACTCGTCAACCCAGGGCGACTCGGTCGAGGTGGACCGGCGCTGGGTCAACGTATTGACGCAGGAAATCCAGGCGGCCGAAATTGTCCTGGTGGCCGAACTGGCGCGCGCCGATACCACAGTTGAG
>JAKFXU010000414.1 GCA_021731215.1 Rhodoferax sp. | reverse complement strand
GGGCCTGCCCGCCGGCAGCGAGTTTCTGGACGTGATTTCACCCCAGTACCTGGGTGACTTGATCTCCTGGGGCGCCATTGGCGCGCGCACCACCGAAAGCCAGGTGCACCGCGAACTGGCGTCCGGCCTGTCGGCGCCGATTGGCTTCAAGAACGGCACTGACGGCAACATCAAAATCGCCACCGACGCGATTCAGGCGGCGGCCGGGGGCCACCACTTTCTGTCAGTGCACAAGAATGGCCAGGTGGCGATTGTGCAGACCAACGGCAACAAGGATTGCCACGTCATCCTGCGCGGCGGCAAGGCGCCCAACTATGACGCGCTGAGCGTGGCGGCCGCCTGCAAGGAGTTGGAACAGGCCAAACTGCCGGCCCGGCTAATGGTGGACTGCAGCCACGCCAACAGCAGCAAGCAGTTTGAGAAGCAGCTCGACGTGGCGCGCGACATTGCAGCCCAGATTGCCGGCGGCTCAAAGAGCGTATTTGGCGTGATGGTGGAGAGCCACCTGCAGGCCGGGGCCCAGAAGTTCAGCCCGGGCAAGGGTCACGCGGCCAAGCTGGAATACGGCAAGAGCATCACCGACGCCTGTCTGGGCTGGGATGATTCGGTCCAGGCGCTGGCGCTCTTGTCCGAGGCGGTCCAGGCGCGCCGGGCGCGCCCTTAATCCGAATGGCACTTACTTAAGGCTCGTCATCCCCGCGAAGGCGGGGATCCAGCGCCTTTCATGGCCTCCAATAGGCTGAAAACACTGGATTCCCGCCTTCGCGGGAATGACGAAACGCGGGATATGACGCTTAAGTAAGTGCCATTCCCCTTAATCCTGGGTTAATTGGCCGACTGCAGCGCCAGCCCGGCGTGTTCGCGCAGCGGGTGGAAGTGAATCTTGGGGAAGCGCTCCTGCGCCAGCCGCACGTCATAGGGCGAGGTGCACAGAAAGGCCAGCGTATTGGCGGCGTCGCGCGCCATGCGCATCGGGTAGGCCTCGCAAAAGGTCTTCAGCTCGGCCGGGGTGTCGGCCGTGATCCAGCGCGCGCCGGTGTACTGGCAGCCCTCTAGCCGGATGTCGGCGTCGTACTCGCCCTTGAGGCGGTGCTGCACCACTTCAAACTGCAACTGGCCGACGGCGCCCAGCAGCATGTTGCCGCCGATCTCGGGCCGGAACACCTGAATCGCACCTTCTTCGCCCAACTGCGCCAGGCCTTGTTGCAATTGCTTGGTGCGCAGCGGGTTGCGCAGCACCACGGTCATGAACAGTTCGGGCGCAAAGAAGGGCAGGCCGGTGAACTGCAGGTTGACCGAACCGTCGGTAATCGTGTCACCCAACTGCACGCCGCCGTGGGTGGTGAAGCCGACGATGTCGCCGGCATAGGCCTCATGCACCGCCTCGCGCCGCTGGCTCATGAAGGTCACCACGCTGGTCGGGCGCAGTTCCTTGCCGGTGCGCATGACTTTGAGCTTCATGCCCGGCGTGTACTTGCCCGAGGCCATGCGCACAAAGGCGATGCGGTCGCGGTGGTTGGCGTCCATATTGGCCTGCACCTTGAACACCACACCGGAGAAGAATTCGTCTTGCGGTTGAACTTGCTGGATCAACGGCTGGCGGTTCACCAGCGTGGAACTGGTGCGCGAGCGCGGCGACGGCGCCAGGTCGACCAGTGCGTCCAGCACTTCCATCACGCCAAAGTTGTTCACGCCCGAGCCAAAGAAGACCGGGGTTTGCTTGCCGGCCAGAAAGGCGGCGTGGTCATAGGCTGGCGAGGCGCCGGTGGCCAGCTCCATGCTGTCCAGCGCGGTCTTGAACTCATGGCCAAAGCGCTTGAGCAGGGTGGCCTGGTCCGCCAAGGGGATGGTGGTGAAGTCTTTCGGGCCCCGGTCGCTGCCGGGCTCGAACACCGTCATGGCGTCGGTGCGCAGGTTGATGATGCCGCCAAAGGTTTTGCCCTGGCCCACTGGCCAGGTCATGGGCACGCAGGGCATGCCCAGTTCGCGTTCGATCTCGTCCAGGATGTCGAGTGGCTCGCGCACCTCGCGGTCCATCTTGTTGACAAAGGTGATGATGGGCGTGTCGCGCTGGCGGCAGACCTCGATCAGGCGCCGGGTCTGCGCCTCCACGCCGTTGGCGGCGTCAATCACCATCAGCGCCGAATCCACCGCGGTCAGCACGCGGTAGGTGTCCTCCGAGAAGTCCTTGTGGCCGGGGGTGTCGAGCAGGTTGATGACATGGTCGCGGTACAGCATCTGCATCACCGATGACGCCACGGAAATGCCGCGCTGTTTTTCGATCTCCATCCAGTCGGAGGTGGCGTGGCGCGTCGCCTTGCGTGCCTTGACGCTGCCTGCGATCTGGATTGCGCCCGAGAACAGCAGCAGCTTTTCGGTCAACGTGGTCTTGCCCGCGTCCGGGTGGGAGATGATGGCAAAGGTGCGGCGGCGCCGGGTTTCGTTGGCAAAAGACAAGATATAAATCCAAAAAATCAGGGTTCGAGGTGAGCGGGGATGTCGGAGGCTTGGTGCAAGACCCGCACAATTTCAACGCAATTCAGGCGCTCGATGTAGAAAACAGCATAGGGGAACTTGTTCAAGGTCCAGAAGCGGATTTGTTCACCTTCCGGTACTTGTGCGTAACGTGGTGAGCCGCTGCCGAGGTATTGCGCAATATGCGCCATGGCGCGGTCAACATTCTCCATGAAGCGTTCGGCCACCAAAAAACCGGCAACTTCGATGTAGTAAGCGAAAGCGTCTTCAAGATCTTGTGTTGCCCGAACTCTACGTTCGATGGGGTTCACGCGGTTTTCCGGGCTTGGTTTGTGCGCGCCGTTTTGATTTCTTCCAGCCACCCTGTGCGGATTTCGTCCCAGGGCCTTGGATCCAATGGCGAATCCAGTCCTTCCTGAATCAGAGCCCTAAACTGCTCCTCTTTGGCAATTTCCTCCCCAGCCCGTTCTTCATCGCGCCGCACCAGATCGCGCATGTATTCACTGGTCGAACTGTAGCCGCGCGCTTTGATGCGGGCATCGACGAAGGCCTTGAGATCCTCGGTCAGAGATATGTTCATGGTGACGGTGCTCATATTTTGATTTTAGCGGGCTTGGCAAGGATTGCCAACGCACGGCAGCAAGCCACCTTGCAGTCAACGTCGTTTGACGAGCGCGCAGCATTAATTGATCGCCGGCTGGCGGCACCTCAAACCTGGTCATAATCTGACGACACAGGCGGTGCGAAGCATTCAATCCCCTATCGGTACTGTCTCAGCAGGCGGTTCAGTCCAACAAGGTTTTGCTCTCCGCGAGAAACGCACTTGGTTCTATCAGCAGCCAGCGCAGCAGATAAAGGCCAGTCTTTGAGCGTCAATTGCGCAAGCAGCCACTTTAGTCCGAAGGATACTGAAATGAAGGTCGGAATCATTGGTTTTGGTAAAACAGGTCGCGCCGTGGCATCCGTGCTACTGGAGTCGAAAAAAACCACATTGGAGTGGGTGGTTCGCCAGTCAAAACTGCTGGAACATCGATCAGTTCCAGAATTTCTGGGGATTGCCTCCGATGAGCCCGGCTTGATTCATACCAAGGACGAATACAGCGCAGCTGAACTGTTGGACCGCTACCCGGTTGATGTGATTGTGGACTTCTCGTCAGAGACGGGGCTTGATTATTACGGTGTGGAAGCAGCCAAGCGCGGCATTACGATCATCAGCGCGGTGTCGCAATATTCCGATGAAAAAATCAAGCAGATTCACCAACTGGCCAAGCAAACCTGTGTGCTGCACTCCGCCAATATCACGCTCGGTATCAATTTTCTGATCATCACCGCCAAAATCCTGAAAAACATCGCACCCTATACCGACATCGAGGTGATCGAAGAGCATTTCAAGAAAAAACCGGAAGTCTCTGGCACCGCCAAAGTCATTGCGCGCGAGTTGAATCTGCCGGAAGAAAGCATTAAATCGGTCAGGGCTGGCGGCATCATCGGTGTACATGAAATTTTGTT
Source organism: Rhodoferax sp. (assembly GCA_021731215.1). GTDB lineage: Bacteria > Pseudomonadota > Gammaproteobacteria > Burkholderiales > Burkholderiaceae_C > Rhodoferax. Next base: position 4,006 of record JAKFXU010000414.1, on the reverse strand, counting down.
CGGATTTCCCTATCAGACGGTGCGACTCAAACATGAATCCATTACGCGCGAAGCATTTGGAAACGGAATCTTGTTTGCGGTAGAAAATCTACAGGGGAAGCCGAAGGGGTTTTATAGCATGGAAGATTTGCTATTGCCTTTCTTCAAATTGCAGGAGACCGAACCACACAGTGCCAAGCGAAAGTCGTGGTGGCAGTTTTGGTTAAAGTAACGAAGTCACCTCTGCGGTACTGCACCAGCCGGACCGGTGATCGAGGTCAAGTTCAACTCGACACTGGCCATTTCGTATAATGCGCACCTTCCGAGGAGCGTTGCAGTTCACAATCAGGTGAACGAGGCTCGGACTGCGTGGTTTGGCAAATGTCCAGGTCACTGCATCACAACCGCGCTCACCCACTGGTCTGTGTGGTGAGTCTTTCCCCAAAGTTCTCCTGCGCAGCCAGTGGTTTTTCAAAAAATTCTGGAGTCAACCATGAGCGCCGTATTGAAATCCGTCAAGAACCAAGACTACATCGTGGCCGACCTGGGCCTGGCCGCCTGGGGCCGCAAGGAGCTGAACATCGCCCAGACCGAAATGCCCGGCCTGATGGCGATCCGCGAAGAATTTGCCAAGGCGCAGCCGCTCAAGGGCGCGCGCATCACCGGCTCGCTGCACATGACGATCCAGACCGGCGTGCTGGTCGAAACCCTGCAGGCGCTAGGTGCCGAGGTGCGCTGGGCTTCCTGCAATATCTTCTCCACGCAAGACCACGCGGCAGCGGCCCTGGTCGAGGCTGGCACCTCCGTGTTTGCCTACAAAGGCGAAACCCTGGCCGACTACTGGGACTACACCCACCGCATCTTCGAATTTGGCGGCAAGAAAGGGACCAAGGCCGAGGGTCCGAACATGATCCTGGACGACGGCGGTGACGCCACGCTGCTGATGCACCTGGGCGCCAAGGCCGAGCAAGACATCAAGGTGCTGGCCAAGCCCGGTAGCGAAGAAGAAACCTGCCTGTTCAATGCCATCAAGGCCAAGCTCAAGCTGGACCCGACCTGGTACAGCCGGCGCCTGAAACACATCATTGGCGTGACCGAAGAAACCACCACCGGCGTGCTGCGCCTGAACGAAATGTCGGCCAAGGGCGAGCTGGCCTTGCGCGCCATCAACGTCAACGACTCGGTGACCAAGAGCAAGTTCGACAACCTGTACGGCTGCCGCGAATCCTTGGTGGACGCCATCAAGCGCGCCACCGACGTCATGATTGCCGGCAAAGTAGCCCTGGTGGCGGGTTACGGCGACGTCGGCAAGGGCTCGGCCCAGGCCCTGCGCGCGCTCTCGGCCCAGGTCTGGGTGACGGAAGTGGACCCGATCAACGCGCTGCAGGCTGCGATGGAAGGCTACAAAGTGGTGACGATGGAATACGCCGCCGACAAGTGCGATATTTTTGTCTCCGCCACCGGCAACAAGAATGTCATCACCTACCAGCACATGGCGGCGATGAAAGACCAGGCCATCGTCTGCAACATCGGCCACTTTGACAATGAGATCGATGTCGCCTCGCTGGCCAAGTGCAAGTGGGAAGAGATCAAGCCCCAGGTCGATCACGTCATCTTCCCGGTCAAGGGCAAGACGCCGGCCAAGCGCATCATCCTGCTGGCCAAGGGCCGTTTGGTGAACCTGGGTTGCGGCACCGGCCACCCCAGCTTTGTCATGTCGTCGAGCTTTGCCAACCAGACCATTGCCCAGATCGAACTGTTCACCAAGCCCAAGGAGTACAAGGTCGGCAAGGTCTACGTGCTGCCCAAGCATCTGGACGAGAAAGTGGCGCGCCTGCACCTGAAGAAAGTCGGCGCCATGCTGAGCGAACTCACCGACGAGCAGGCCGCCTATATCGGTGTCTCCAAGCAAGGCCCTTACAAAGCCGACAGCTACCGCTATTGATGCGCGCCGATCAACTCCTGGTGGCCCGCGGTCTGGCCAGTACGCGCTCCCAAGCCCAGCGCCTGATTGCGGATGGGGTGCGCTGGCGCAAGGGCGCCGAATGGAAAACCGTCGCCAAAAACGGCGATGAAATTCCGGACGATGCCCCGCTTGAGTTGCTGGACGACGCCGAAGCGCGTTATGTGTCGCGCGGCGGCTTGAAGCTGGAAGCCGCTCTGAAACAGATTGGCCTGTCCGTGGCCGGCCTGGCCTGCCTCGATGTCGGCCAGTCCACCGGCGGCTTTACCGACTGTCTGCTGCAGCACGGGGCCGCGTCGGTGGTGGGAGTCGATGTGGGCAGCGCCCAGTTGCACCCGCGGCTGCGCGCCGACCCGCGCGTGCTGTGCGTGGAAAAGGTCAATGCCCGCGCCCTGGTGGCGGCTGATTTGATCGCTGCTTTTGAGGACAGCACCGGAGCTGACGGCCCGTTCAGCCTGGACGACGACGCAGCGGTCGCGGCCGAGTTTATGCCCGAGTTCGACCTGATCGTGGCCGACCTGTCGTTCATCTCGCAAACCCTGGTGCTGCCGGCCATCGTGCCGCTGCTCAAGCGCGGCGCTATCCTGCTGACGCTGGTCAAGCCGCAATTCGAATTGCAACCGGGTCAGGTCGGCAAGGGCGGCATCGTCAAGGATGCCGCGTTTTATCCGCTGATCGAACAGCGCCTGCGCGCTGCCTGCGCCGCGCTCGGCCTGACCGTCACCGCGTGGTTCGACTCGCCGATTGCAGGTGGCGACGGCAACCGCGAATTTTTCATTTGCGCGCACAAACCGGGCGCGCCTGTTGTCTGAAATTGAGCCTGTCATGACCGAGACTGCCAAAATTGCCCTGAGTTTTGAGTTTTTTCCGCCCAAAAACCTGGAGGGGGTGGAAAAGCTGCGCCTGGTGCGCCAGCAACTGTATGCGCTGCAGCCCGAATTCTGCTCGGTCACTTTCGGCGCCGGCGGCTCCACGCAGGAAGGCACTTTCAACACCGTGCGCGCCATCCTGGCCGAGGGCGTGAGTGCCGCCTCGCATATTTCGTGCATCGGCGCCACCCGCGCCAGCGTGCGCGAGCAACTGGCCACGCTCAAGGCCATGGGCGTGCAGCGCCTGGTGGCCTTGCGCGGCGACCTGCCCAGCGGTTACGGCGCCGGCGGTGAGTTTCACTACGCCAGCGACCTGGTGGCGTTCATCCGCGCCGAGACCGGTGATGATTTCCATATCGAAGTAGCCGCTTACCCCGAGGTGCATCCGCAGGCCAAATCACCTGCGGCTGACCTGCAGGCCTTTGCCACCAAAGTCAAGGCCGGTGCCAACTCCGCCATCACCCAGTATTTCTACAATGCCGATGCTTACTTCCGCTTTGTCGAAGAGGTGGACGCGCTGGGGCTGAGTATCGCGGTGGTGCCGGGCATCATGCCGATCACCAGCTCGACCCAGCTGATGCGCTTCAGCGATGCCTGCGGCGCCGAGATTCCGCGCTGGATTCGCCTGCGCCTGCAAAGCTTTGGCGATGACAGCGCGTCCATCAAGGCCTTTGGCCTGGACGTGGTGACCGACCTGTGCCAACAACTGCGCGCCGCTGGCGCGCCGGGCCTGCACTTCTACAGCATGAACCAGAGCGTGGCGATCCTGGAAATCTGCAAACGGCTGGCTTAACGGGTTGTTCCGGTCGCCCGCTGGTGCGCCGGCGCAGGTTATCATTTACCAAGTAGCAATTTTCCCGGAGACTCCGGGGAATTGTTTGGAGTGAGTCACTGATCTTGGTGAAGCATGAAACACGAAACTAAGAAAGTTAGTCCGCCATCGTTGAAGCCGGGGCGGCGGGCAGACCGATTCAACATCGAGTTGCCGGTCGAACTGGGCAATATGCAGGGCTTGACCCGCAACATCTGCGCCACCGGCATTTATTTTGAAACGGAAGCGGTGCAAACGCCCGGTTCCCACGTGCGCTTCACGGTCGAGGTGACGATTCGGGGTGAAAAGTCAAAGTTGGTTTGCGAGGGCGAAGTGGTCCGGGTCGAAAACAAGGAAGGCGTCATGGGTGTTGCGGTGGCGCTC
>JAKFXU010000415.1 GCA_021731215.1 Rhodoferax sp. | reverse complement strand
CTCAGGAACTCGACTGTCTTGTCGGCGACCTTCTTGTCGACATCCGTTACCGTGATCCGTGCGGCCTCGCGCGCGAGAAAATGCGCGATCGTTCCGCCGATGTTTGGTCCGGCGCCAAAGATGATCGCGGCCTTTCCATCAAGACGCTTCGACACTCGTGCCTCCTCTTGATTACCGAGCCTCCAGCGCTCGCTGATGAGCCGGCGGATGCACATCTGTGGTTCCACCAACATAGGTGAACCGCGGCGATGAAAACTGATTTTAACACCGTCGATCGGGATTGGTGAAAGCATTTTCATGTAGTAACGCGGGACCGTTGTTATTCCTGACACCGACACTGCCCTCCAAGGCCCAACAAAAAGTCGCCGCCGCCGTCAAGCGCAAGAAGAACACAGCCGTCGACGCGGCCCTCCTGAAGAAGTTCGAGGGCGGTTACCCGCCATCGCTGCTGCGGGTGATGTCAGGCGAATGCGTGGCCGAGGGCTTGGGGTTTCACCAGCTTGCCATGCAGATCGCCATCACATCGAACGTGCTGGGCAAGTCGGAAGAGGCGATGTTGACCGGTTGCGCAGGCTTGATCGCCAACCACCAATCGGACGGCAGTCGCTACAACACACCGGAGAAGCGCGCGGCCGAGTTGAAGCGCATGCACCAGTACACGCTGGGCAATCCTTGCTATGCCTTCAGCGTGGGCGCTCTCAAGACACTGCTGCCGCAAGGCACAGCGACGCCAGACTTGTCGAGCTTGCCCGCCGAAGCCGGCGAGGTGACCGGCGACGGTGAGAATGCCGATGGCAGCCAGGGTGGCGTGACGATGGCTGAGAACGGGATGTTTGCGAAGACGAAGGAGGCGGGCATGAGCGTGCCGTCGACCAAAAATCTATTGTTTTGGAGGGAATTCGGTGAAACTGACGGTGGGTAAATCGGTGGGTAAGCCAGACAAAAAATTAGCTAAACAGATATCTATCATAAAGTTAGCTAACTGTTCTGGCGGAGAGGGAGTCCGCGAAAGTCACAGTATCCATGAGGCTTCACAGAGTTCCATTTACTCTACCCGCCATTCTACCCGCCACTTCGCCTTGAAATTAGATGCCCCTCATGCCGCCGCTCAGAATTGAGTGCCATCAACGTCTGCACCGGTCGATACCAAGATACTGAATCAGCCCTACGGCCCATGACGACAACCAAAGTGAAAGGTGGTTCACGAGTCACAGACGTATTATGCCTATCATGCTCGCGGCGAGCCATACCCACAGTGCCGCCGCCTCTCAGTCAGGCTTTCGTCTTCTCCCAACCTCCCGACCTGCAGCGCTTGCGCGATCAGGCGCCGCTTGTCGCCTTCAGGCAGGAGCCCGGCAAAAAAGGAACGCGCTGCGCAATCATCAAACGGCTCGACTCTGGGCGGAAGTGATTGCGATAGGGGGTTGTGCCTGGCTTGATGCCGGCTCGCGTCACTTTCTCGGCCAGCCAATCCGCCGCATAGGAAAAACCCAATCTCCCTTCGACATGTTCGAGCGTGCCGATGCGTTTGTCGGACAACCACACCTCCAGCTGCCCGGGCATGCTATTTCGCCCCTTCGCCGGAAGTCAGGCCATCCAAGGTCAATGTGACGCCCAGTGAATGCAGCACACGCAGAATGTTCGTTATGGGTTTTCAGAGGTTGCCGACGGGTTTTGAATTCGACATTGCGCCCTCCTTGAATGGCTCAGATGGGCAGGTGCGTGAACGCTTCAAGCACCCGGGTCTGCACCGCCACCTTGTGCTCGACGTAAAGCCAGCGGTTTGAATGACGCGCCAGCACGTCCTCGTACCGGCCAACCATGTACAGGCTGGTTTCGCCACCTGGCGCCGTACGGTAAAGGGCAAACGCCGATTGCGCACTTGCCCTGTCGTTCTCGAACGTGACCACAGCAGGCCCAACCACATGAAGCCGGCTCGCCGGATCGCGAACATGATCCCTGATTGCCTTCAACTGCCTTTCGAGCAGCGGTCGATCCGCTTTCCACCAGACGGTAGTGCGTCTGAGTTCCGTGCTGTACGCGGCAATCTCGTAGGTAGCGTGCGCATGAAACAGGGCGACCCATGCGTCCAGATCTTCCTGGTCAAGCAGGCTGGCGGTACGCTGGACCAGATCCTGTATGACCGACTGATCGATGAGGCTTGTGTTCTGTTCTGCCATCATGACGTATCAGGCCGCGTCGGCGAAAGGTGAAGAAGCCGAGCGGTTCATCCGTCGTCCCCATTCGGCGTAGTAGGCGCGCACGCTGATGTCGTCGGTAGGGTTGTGATCCTCTTCGCGCGCAATCACGCTGTAGCGGACCGCGTCCGACCGCATGGCGCGAAACTGCGACTCCACTGCAATGATGTCTTCCGGAAGGTTGCGGCCTGCCGGTCCCCAAAATGTGTTGTGGTGACGCAGGCGGGTTGCGTGCGTTGCGGCATCGTCGCCCCGAACACCCAGACCTCGCCACTCGATGAGAGTGTGCCCGGGGTCGAGCGGAATCAGGCGGTCCAGTCTCACTACGTTCGAGCGTATGTTGATCATCATGTCGGGAAACAGATTGATCACCCGCATCTCATCGTCGCGCAGTCCGGGAAGCGCATCGCCCGTCACGCCGGAGAATCCGCCGCGGTCGTAGGCGACCGTCGCCTCTCCATCCGACCAGTAGCCGCCATGGCCGTTCGGCAGCATGCGCAGCTTCATGGGACTGGTCTTGCCGAGCACCCAGGGCTGAGTCTTGCGATTCAGCACGTGCAGCATGCTGTGGTAGCGCTCGGTGTTGTTCTCGTTGAAGAGCTTCCAGTTGGTCTTCACCACGGCCTTGTGGAAATGGAAGACCTCGAGAGGTATGGTGCCCATGGGCTGGACGAACGGTCCGGTCACCGGACCCAGAAAGTCCTGGAGCGGCTCGACCTCGGGATCGAGGCAAACGAACAGCAGCCCGGCGAACGCCTCGACGCGCACCGGCAGCAGGCCCAGCTCGGATTTGTCCAGGCGTACGGCCTCATAGCCCGCAGGCTTGGCGACGGCACGCAGCGTGCCATCGAGCGCGTAGTTCCATTGGTGATAGAAACAGGTGAACGAGCGCGCGTTACCGGACTCCTCCCGCACCACCTCGGCGGAACGATGGCGGCATGCATTGTGAAACCCGCGCACTACGCCGTCTTCCCCTCGAACGACGACGATTGCGCTGTCCGCCACCTGGGTGCAGCGGTAGTCGCCGGGATTTGCCACTTCACTTTCATGGCACGCGAACTGCCATGTTTTCGCGAAAATCTCGCGCTGCTCTTCCCGGAATATCGTTTCGTCGGTGTAGATCCTGTTGTCGACGTAATGGGTATCGGGAAGGTCCGGTTTGCGGTGCCCTGGTTTCATGGGCGTCATGCGCTTCTTCGGATGATCGACCCAACCGGCGCTTGCTGGTTCTCCAGGCAGCGTCCGTTCATCGCGCCGCCGGCTTGAGTGTCCAATTGGTCCGATCTTGGATTGTTGCTGTTTACACGATCCATCTTCCATCCTTTCAGTCGGATATCTTGTGCACGCGTTTCGATGCCGGGCGGACGCCGCAAGCGCGTTACATGTACGGAGGCACAATCGCGATCACGCCCCGGCAGATCTTCTGATATTCAACTTGCTTGGCCTCGGCGGCGCAGGTGGCCATACATTGCGTTAGTTGCGGCTCTTCTCGCACAACAGGCCGAGCCGGTCGAGCACATCACGGTCTGTCGCAAGGAACAACTTGGCGGACCGGCTGCGGGAGCGGTGTGAGTACCAGGTCTTGCGCGGCAAAGTAAAAATGTCATTTCTGCGCCACTCAATAGTGCGGTCACCGATTCGTGAGCTGCCCTCTCCTTCGCCCACCACGCACATGGCGCTTGCGGTAGACCAGCGCTCCATAGTACGGCGGTCAGTTTGCAGCTCATGAAGGTAACAGTCGATGAACGCCATCACCGGTCCGCCGTTAAGCGGGTTCACATAGTGGAGCGAGCGCACCCCATCGGCTTCCGGAGCCATTCTGTCAATCGCCTCGCACGCGGCCGACCAAGCATAGCGAAATAGCGGTGAATATTCGGCTCTTGAACCGCTTGTCGTCACTGTAGCAGCGGGAAGCATGCCGGCGGTCCCCAGTTCCTCGTCAGATCGCATTGGGCTGATGCTGGCGGGCGGACCGGGCTCGAAAGCTGTTGTATTAAAGTAGGTGTGCAGGGGAACATCCAGGCAATCGAACCAAACCATGCGCTGTGTACCCGTGTGGACATGCTCGTGCCAAGTCCATGCCGGGGTCAGAATCAGGTCTCCCTCCTCCATGACACAGGGCTTTCCATCGACTCTGGTGGTCGCTCCACTGCCTTCCATGACAAAGCGCAGGGCATTCATGGAATGGCGATGCGGCAGAGCATGCTCTCCAGGCAAAAGTATCTGCAATGCGCCGCTAAGCGTGGCCAGAGCAGTGGAAAAATTCGGTGTAGCCGAATTCTGCAATGAAAGCACGCGACGTTCCGCACCGACAGCGGCCACTCTGATCGCCTCTTCTATGAGGGGCAGTATTTCGTTCCATTGCCAATGCGTAGAGGGCTCCGACGGCGCTGTCCGTCTCTCGTTGACCTCCATTTCCCAGAGCGGACGAAGTCGCAAACGTTCCAGTTCGGCTCGAAACTTATCGTTGTTGGCTGATTCCATCTTCTGCCCGGTCGTAGAAGTCTTGTTTTGGTTCGCGGAAGACATGACGAAGCTCGTTTCAGGTTAATTTGGGAGTTTCAGCGTTTGCACCAGCGCCACGTAATGCGCGTACTCCTTCGCCATTGTGGCGGCGTAGCTTTCTGGAGTTCCCGCAATGACCTCTTTATCGAAGCGCAGCATAGCGGCCTTCACTTCAGGGGTTTTCAGGGCACGCACGAAGGTTGAATTTAACCAATTGATGATCGCGCCAGGCGTGCCCGCAGGTGCCACGAACCCTAGGCTGGTGGCGATATCTACATCCGGTAACCCTTGCTCCGCGAAAGTCGAGGCATCTGGCATGCCAGACCACCGTTGGGACCTTGTCACGGCCAGGATGCGCAACTTGCCGGCCTTGATGTGTGACAGCACGGGCGCCAGCGTGCTGATCATGACGGAAACCTCGCCGGTCAGAAGCGCTGGCGTAGCCTGGATGACACCCTTGTACGGGACGTGTACCAGATCGAGCTGCGCCATCAGCTTGAACTGCTCCATCGCCAAGAAGTGAAGGCTTTTATCCCCCGTCGACGCATAGTTGATGGTACCGGGCCGCGCCTTGGCCGCTGCTACGAGGTCCTTTACCGATCGTATGCCTGAAGCTGGATTGGCGACGAGGTAAAGTGGTCCGCTTGCGGCCTCCGTAATCGCAGAAAAGTCCCGCACCGGATGGTAGGGAAGCGTTCCCGCAAGTGCCGGAGTGATCGCGTTGGACGCGGTGCCGGAGACTAGCAGCGTGTAGCCATCCGGAGGCGCCTTGGCAGCCGCGCCCGTTCCTATGACGGAGCTGGCGCCAGGCCTGTTTTCCACAATGAGTTGCTGGCCTATATCCGCCGATACTTTCTGCGCCACCATGCGTGCTAGAACATCAGGAATACCTGTCGGTGCAAATGGAACGATGATCCTTATCGGCTTCGACGGGAATACGTCTTGCGCGCACGACAGGCTCGAGAACGCCAATGTCGACAACAGAAGAGCCCACTTTCTAAAGGAACGCATTGCCCGATACCATCCTTTCGACCAACCAAAAGTACATTTGCCGGCATAGTGAAGCATCGCTTGGGTATATGCCGGAGGGCCTATTGCCAGGCGGAACGGGCATCCGGCAGTGGGACTGCGGAAACTTGTTCTCATGCTTCGGCTTGCATTCCCTGCTTCGGCATTTCAACCGTCTCGCGAAGCTTGCGCCACTGCTTAATGGGACGCCCTTCGACGTTGGCCTTGAGTTCTCGCCAGAAGATCCTCCGAAGGAAGACAATTCCCTTGTCGGACTTGCCCAGCCGCTCCTGTGTGCGATCGGTGATCGTTCCCTGACCCACCTGAGCGACATAGTCCTGCGCAGAGATAAGCGCAAAACCAGGGTCTGCTGGCATCTTCTTGCTGTTGAATAGATCGTCGTGGTAGTCCGCCGGATTGTAATCGTCGTCCTCGTTGAAATAGGCTGAAATATCTGCATCAGCTGCCGGGCTCCTGGATTCGACAGCGCGAATTTGAATTCTCATCGTATGTTCATCGTCGATTGGCACCATCCAGACGCTGTTTTCCACCCACGGATCATTCCGGTTCCGACAGGGAACGATCAGGTAGTTATTGTTGGGGAAAGTCCATTCGTTGATACGCGGATTATCCCCCGGACGTGTGGCGATCTGCCTGACCCCGGCGTCGGTTTCGAAATACTCCAATTGTGGCAATGCCGCGGTTACCGCCTCGCCGAAAGCCCCGACCTGTCCCCACCGGTGGGCGAAGCTGACATGGACCGCGTCGAACGAGTTCTCCACCTGCTGGAACCAGTTGCAAGGCCAAACTTGCGCTTTTGCGAATATGAGGTAATCGGGCCGCTCGAACGCGGCCTTGCGGGGCAGCTCAAACTCCGGCGGCTGTCCTTCCCCCATGAAGGCGAAGATGAGCCCTGCATACTCATAGGTCGGATATGAGACGATCTTGACGTTTGGTAGTCCCTTATCGCCTTCGGCGGGCCGCTCGATGCACTGTCCGGATCCGTCGTACTGCCAGCCATGGTACATGCAGCGAATACGCTCCCCTTCAATCCATCCGGTGTGCAGCAGCGTCGAGCGGTGGGCGCACCGACCGCCAACCAGGTACGCGCGGCCACTCTCACCGCGATAGAGCGTCAAATCTTCGCTGAGAATGCGGATTCGCTTGGCCGCGCGGGGCCCGAGTTCCTTGGCCACGGCGATCGGCTGCCAAAATCGACGCAACAACGCGCCCATGGTGGTGTTGGGCGCGGTCTGCGATAGCAGATTCAACGGATCGGTTAAAGGATTGCCGCGTTCGCTTACAGTCATGTCATTCCCCTCATTAATTTTCCTGCCTTCCAGCAGATGCAGATGATTCCATGCTGGTCCATCGGCGTGCGACGCCGTGGCTTATGCGTCCTCCGTCCCTACGAACAGCTGCTCGCGCTCTTCACCGTATTCGGTCCGTCTGATACGACTCGCATAGTCCTTGATGCTCACGCCGGTATGTTGGCCGGGCCTCCACACTGGGTACTTGAAGCGCAAGCCGCCGTCGACTGGAATATCGACGCCGGTAAGAAAAGCAGCTTCGTCCGAAGCCAAAAACACCGCCGCCCAGGCCAAGTCGGAAGCGCGGGGAAAGCGCCCGAGGGGGATGCTCTTGAGGAAATCATCACGTGAGTAGAACGATCGCCTCTTTGGAGGAGTGAAGTGCGGATCGAATATCTCGTTCCGCATCTTGCCCCATAGTTGATGTTCCATGGCGCATGGAGTAATGGTATTCACGCGGATGCCCTCGTGCGCGAGATCCATCGCCGCGGATCGCGAGAAGTTCAGTAGAGCCGCTTTCGATGCGCAATAGGCTGCGCCGGCCGCTTCGCCGAAATGGGCGGCGGTTGACAGCAGATGAATAATGCTGCCCCCACTACCGCTGGCGATCATCGCCTTGGCGGCGTGCTTGGTGGTTAACAGACCAGCGGTCGGAAAGCTCAATACCGCTTCCCTCCAGTCCTCAAGATCCATGTCCAGCACCGGGCTCCAGTGCACCTTGCCCGCGGTATTCACGACGATGTCGAGCCGGCCGTAGCGCCCGATCGTCTCATCAACCGCGCGAATAACATCCTCTTCGGCAAGGGCGTTACAAGCGACTGCAATCGCCTCATATCCTCGAGATCTCAGGAACTCGACTGTCTTGTCGGCGACCTTCTTGTCGACATCCGTTACCGTGATCCGTGCGGCCTCGCGCGCGAGAAAATGCGCGATCGTTCCGCCGATGTTTGGTCCGGCGCCAAAGATGATCG
>JAKFXU010000278.1 GCA_021731215.1 Rhodoferax sp. | reverse complement strand
ATGGGCGGCATGGGCATGTAACGGGCTCCTTGCCTGACGATCCAGGGCGTCGTTGCGGCGGCTTGCCGTACCTTTGGTACTGTCTGCGCCGCCGCGCCTAGCCCTGAATCGCCATGCTGCGTCGATTAGCGTTATAGCTCTCGACACAAAAAAACCCGCCGGGCTTGCGCTCCGCGGGTTTTTTTATGGCCTCAGTCCAGTTCGGTGGGGAATCAGCCGTGACGCGTGATTTGGACCTTCAGCCGAATTGAGTTAATCTCCCACCCCTTGACCCGCAAATGCGAGGCAAGCGCGGGCAAAATCTGGCGAATTTTTGCCGCCGCTGCGTTGCTATCCAAAATCAGGCACCAGACCGGGCCTTCAATCGGACCGGCTTTGACGGCCGGACGCAGCGCGGCGGGAATCAGGGGTTCAATCGCCTTGAGTCGCGCGCCCGAGTCACGCGTGAGTTCAGCCAATCTGGCCAGCGTTGGCGAGTCCTGGCTGGCCTGCAGCAGCGTGACGGATTGGTGGCGGCGGTTCATGAGCAAGTTATGGGGATATCCGAATGCAATTGATTATCACGGATGCGTGGCTGGCCAAAAGCCGTGCCATTCACCTCAGTGGCAGCAAGCTGATGCTGGCCGCGCTGCTGGCTTCATTCACCTTGCTGCTGGTGGCGGCGGGTCTGTACCACTGGGTGTTCCTCAAGGGCGCCAAGGAAGGCTGGCCGGTGGTGGGGACGCTGCTGCGCTTGGTCGTCAAGGATGAGTTCGAGCAGCGCGATCGCTTTATGCGCGAAAACCTGGACGTGTTGGCCCGCAAGCTGGGCGAAATGCAGGTCAAGCTGACGCAGCTGGAGTCCCTGGGGGAACGAGTTTCAGGCTTGGCCGGCGTCAGTCCCCATGAGATCAAGAGCAAGCCTGGCCAGGGCGGCGCGCTGGTGTCGAGCCGCCCCTTGTCGATGGAAGAGCTGCAGGCCACGCTGGCCGACCTGGATCGCCTGACCGATCAGCGCGCCGACTTGATGACCGTGGTGGAGTCGCGCTTGTTTGATCAGAAAATTCGCAGCATGATGGTGCCCACGCAGCAACCGGTGGCGGTGGGCAACCTGGGTTCCCTGTTTGGCTGGCGCATTGATCCGTTTACCGGACGCTCGGCGCTGCACACCGGATTGGATTTCCAGGCGGATCATGGAACCCCGATACTGGCAGCCGCCGGCGGTGTGGTGGTGGCACAGGAGTTCCATCCAGAATATGGCAACATGATCGAGGTGGATCATGGCAATGACCTGATTACACGTTATGCCCATGCGTCGAAAACGCTGGTCAGACGAGGTGACTTGATCAAGCGGGGCCAGAAAATTGCCGAGGTCGGAAGCACCGGTCGCTCGACCGGCGCCCATTTGCACTTTGAAGTGCTGGTGCAAGGCATTGCGCAAGACCCGCAGAAGTTCTTGGCGGCTGGGCGCAAGCTGCCGCAGCAGCAGTTGGCCAAACTAGTGGCCTCAGCCGAGCCGCGTTCACGCGCTCGGATCGAACCCTCTGACAGGGGCTCGCCCCGGCAAAGGTAAAATCAGCGCCTTGGTTATCGCCGCGCTGCGAATTGTGTTCCAACGCTTGCACTTCGCGACAGTGACCCCATTTCATCCAGATTAGAAAAAGGATTGCGCTGCGCTGTTGGCCCCGGTGGGCCGGCAGTCTCGTCTTGCATTCATGGCCACCAATATCCTCACCAAAATTTTCGGCAGTCGCAATGACCGCCTGCTCAAACAGTACCGCACCGGCGTGCTGCGCATCAATGCCCTGGAAGCCGAGCTCGAGCAGTTGTCGGATGACGCCTTGCGCGGCAAGACCCAGGCGTTCAAGGAGCGCGTCGCCCAGGGTGAAACCCTGGACGCCTTGTTGCCGGAGGCGTTTGCGGTGGTGCGCGAGGGCTCCAAGCGCGCGATGAAAATGCGCCATTTCGACGTGCAATTGCTGGGCGGCATGTCCTTGCACAACGGCAAGATTTCCGAAATGGGAACCGGTGAGGGCAAGACGCTGACGGCGACCCTGCCGGTCTACCTCAATGCGCTGACCGGCAAGGGTGTTCACGTGGTGACGGTGAATGACTATCTGGCCAACCGCGACGCCCAGTGGATGGGCAAGCTCTACAATTTTCTGGGCCTGACGGTCGGCGTTAATTTGCCCAACATGGCGCGCGAGGAAAAGCAGGCCGCTTACCGCGCCGACATCACCTACGGCACCAACAACGAATACGGCTTTGATTACCTGCGCGACAACATGGTCTATGAGGTCGCTGACCGGGTCCAGCGCGGGCTCAATTACGCCATCGTGGACGAAGTCGATTCCATCCTGATTGATGAAGCCCGCACCCCCCTCATCATCAGCGGCCAGGCCGAAGACCACACCGAGCTCTACATTGCGATCAACAAAGTAGTTCCCTTGCTGAGCCGGCAGGAAGGTGAAGCAGACCCGCGCACTGGCGAGGGGGTCACCAAGCCAGGCGACTTTACCCTGGACGAGAAAAGCCGGCAGGTCGTCCTGACCGAGCAGGGCCATGAGAACGCCGAGCGTATTTTGTTCGAGCTCGGGCTGATTCCGCAAGGCGCGACACTTTATGATCCGGCCAACATCTCGCTGATGCATCACCTGTATGCGGCCTTGCGGGCCAATCACCTTTATCACCGCGACCAGCACTACGTGGTGCAGGACGGCGAGATCGTGATCGTGGACGAGTTCACCGGCCGCTTGATGTCGGGGCGGCGCTGGAGCGAGGGCCTGCACCAGGCGGTTGAAGCCAAGGAGGGGGTCGCCATCCAGCCTGAGAACCAGACCATGGCGTCGATTACGTTCCAGAACTACTTCCGTCTTTACGGCAAGCTGGCGGGCATGACTGGTACGGCTGATACCGAGGCTTATGAGTTCCAGGAAATTTACGGCTTGGAAACGGTGGTGATGCCGCCCAACCGGCCCAGCAGGCGCGAAGACCAGCTCGATCGCGTCTACAAGACCACGCGCGAAAAATACCAAGCCGCCATCCAGGATATCCGCGAGTGTTATGAGCGCGGTCAGCCGGTGCTGGTGGGCACCACTTCGATCGAAAACTCGGAGATCATTGCGCAACTGCTGGAAAAAGAGAAGTTGCCACACCAGGTGCTCAATGCCAAGCAACATGCGCGTGAAGCCGATATCGTGGCCCAGGCCGGGCGCGCCAAAATGATCACCATCGCCACCAATATGGCGGGCCGGGGCACCGACATTGTGCTGGGCGGCAACGTGACGCCGGCAGTGGAAGCAGTGGAGGCTGACGCCGCGCTGGACGCCGGGCAGAAGCAGCAAAAAATCGAAGCGCTGCGAGCCCAGTGGTCACTCGACCACGAGCAGGTCAAGGCGTTGGGTGGTTTGCGCATTATCGCCACCGAGCGCCATGAGTCGCGCCGCATCGACAACCAATTGCGTGGCCGCTCCGGGCGCCAGGGCGACCCTGGTTCGTCGCGCTTCTACCTGAGTCTGGATGATGCGTTGATGCGCATTTTTGCCGGCGACCGGGTCAAGGCCATCATGGACCGGCTCAAGATGCCCGATGGTGAAGCGATCGAAGCCGGCATCGTGACGCGCTCCATCGAGAGCGCCCAGCGCAAGGTCGAAGCGCGCAATTTCGACATGCGCAAGCAACTGCTCGAATACGACGATGTGTCGAATGACCAGCGCAAGGTGATTTACCAGCAGCGCAATGAAATTCTGGATGCCAAGGATCTGTCGGCCCAGATCAGCTCGCTGCGCGAAGGCTGTTTCAACGATCTGGTGCGGCAGTACGTGCCGGCCGAATCGGTCGAGGAACAGTGGGAAATTGCCAGCCTGGAAAAGGTGCTGGCCGATGACTGGCAACTGACGCTGCCGCTGCAGAGCCAGGTCAATGCGGCCAGCGCCATTGCCGACCAAGACCTGATCGACACGGTGCTGCGCGCGGCCAACCAGGCATTTGCGGCCAAGGTGGAGCAGATTGGCGGCGACAACTTCACCCAGTTCGAGCGCATGGTGTTGCTGCAGAGCATTGACACCCATTGGCGCGAACACCTGAGCTCGCTCGATTACTTGCGCCAGGGCATTCATTTGCGCGGCTACGCCCAGAAGCAACCC
The DNA here is from genome assembly GCA_021731215.1 of Rhodoferax sp. Lineage (GTDB taxonomy): Bacteria > Pseudomonadota > Gammaproteobacteria > Burkholderiales > Burkholderiaceae_C > Rhodoferax. Next base: position 3,933 of record JAKFXU010000278.1, on the reverse strand, counting down.
AAGCAGGAGTACAAACGCGAGGCGTTCGAGCTGTTCGGTCAGATGCTGGACTCGGTCAAGAACGACGTCACCAAGGTGCTGATGACGGTCAGGGTCCAATCCAGCGAACAACTGGAACAGGCGGCGGTGGAGATCGAGAACCGCGGTGAGAGCATTGCCAACGTGACCTACACGGCGCCGACCGAAACCGGCGAGGTTGAAACCACGGTTGATGCAGACACGGTTGGCAAAAGAGCGCCAACTTTCGGTGGCGCCGTTGCGCGCGTTGGCCGCAATGAACCCTGTCCGTGTGGCAGTGGCAAAAAATACAAACAGTGCCACGGCAAGCTGGCTTGAGGTCAACCCATGTCTGTCAACCTGCCCGCCCCCAATCCAGCCGAACTGTACCCGGTCGCGGGTTTGCGCATCGGCGTCACTGAAGCCGGTATCCGCAAGGCCCAGCGCAAAGACCTGACCGTGCTGTTGCTCGAGCCGGGGGCCTCGGTGGCGGGGGTCTTCACCCAGAACCGTTTTTGCGCGGCGCCGGTACAGCTCTGTCGCGAACATCTGGCCACTGGCGCGGGCGTGCGCGCGCTGCTCATCAACACCGGCAACGCCAATGCCGGCACTGGCGAGGACGGGCGCGCACGTGCCCTGAGCACTTGTGTCACCTTGGCGCGCAAGCTCGGCATTGACCCGGTGCAGGTGTTGCCGTTCTCCACCGGCGTCATCATGGAGCCCTTGCCGCTGGAGCGGATCGAAGCCGGGCTCGACGCCGCGCTGGCCGATGCGCGCCCGGACCATTGGCTGCGCGCGGCCGAGGGCATCATGACCACCGACACGGTGGCCAAGGCCTTTGGTACGCAACTGATGATTGGCGGCGAGCGTGTCAGCATCACCGGCACCGCCAAGGGCGCCGGCATGATTCGGCCCAATATGGCGACCATGCTCGGGTTTATCGCAACCGACGCCTGCGTCAGCCAGGGCCTGATGCAGCAGTTGGCGACGGAGTTGGCTGAGGCTTCCTTCAATCGGGTGACGGTCGATGGCGACACCTCCACCAACGATTCCTTTGTGCTCATCGCCACCAACCAGGCGGCCCATGCCCCGATTGATTCGCTGGCCAGCGCAGAGGGGCAGGCCCTCAAGGCCGCCTTGCTCGGCGTGGCGCAAAAACTGGCGCATGCGATCGTGCGCGATGGCGAGGGCGCGACCAAATTCATCACCATCAAGGTGGAGGGCGGAACCACCCAGGCGGAGTGCCGCCAGGTGGCCTATGCCATTGCCCATTCTCCGCTGGTGAAGACCGCCTTCTTTGCCAGCGACCCGAACCTGGGGCGCATCCTGGCGGCGGTCGGCTACGCCGGCATCTCTGATCTGGACCAGACCGGCATTGATTTGTACCTGGACGATGTGCATGTGGCGCTGCAAGGCGCTCGCCACCCCCGGTATCGCGAGGAAGACGGCCAGCGCGTCATGCAGCAGAGCGAGATCATGGTGCGCGTGCTGCTGGGCCGGGGTGCGGCGGCGGACACGGTCTGGACTTGTGACCTGAGCCATGACTACGTCACCATCAACGCCGATTACCGCTCATGAACCAGAAGTTCGAACATTTGATGTTGCGCGCCGAGCAATTGATCAACCGGATCGAGTCGGTGCTGCCGCAAGCACTCTCGCCGCCGGACTGGAGCGCCGCAGTCGCCTACCGCTACCGCAAGCGCAGCAGCGGTCATGGCGTGCTGGAGCCAGTGCGCCATGTGGGCGCCATGCGTCTGTCGGACTTGAAGGAAATCGAGCCGCAAAAGGAAAAAATCCGGCTTAACACGCTGCAGTTTGTCAACGGCCAACCGGCCAACAATGTGCTGCTGACCGGCGCCCGTGGCACCGGCAAGTCGTCGCTGATCAAGGCCTGTCTGAACGAATACGCCGGTCGAGGCCTGCGCCTGATCGAAGTCGATAAGGCGGACTTGACCGACCTGCCCGATCTGGTCGAGGTGGTGTCGGACCGGAGCGAGAAATTCATTGTGTTTTGCGATGACCTCAGCTTTGAAGACGGTGAGCCGGGCTACAAGGCGCTCAAGTCGATCCTGGACGGCTCGGTCGCCGCCACCAGCCCCAATGTGCTGATTTACGCCACCAGCAACCGGCGCCATCTGTTGCCCGAGTACATGAAGGAAAACCTCAGCTACACGCATACCGATGACGGCGAGGTGCACCCCGGCGAGGTGGTGGAGGAGAAAATTTCCCTCTCTGAACGCTTTGGTTTGTGGGTCAGCTTTTACCCTTTTTCCCAGAATGAGTACCTCACCATCGTGGCGCAATGGCTGTCCTGGTTCGCGGTCGCACCCGCGGCGATTGAAGCGGCACGACCACAGGCCCTGGTGTGGGCGCTGGAGCGCGGTTCACGCAGCGGCCGCGTGGCCTACCAGTTTGCGCGCGACTATGCGGGCAAACATGCCGCCAGCCCATGAGCACACCGACACGGGTGGCGGACGCCGCGCTGGCGCGCGCGGGTGGCGCCGAGCGTGATCTGGTCGAGGTTGCGGTCGGTGTTCTGATTCGCCCGGATGGCGCTTTCTTGCTCACCTCCCGACCGGCTGGCAAAGTCTACGCCGGTTACTGGGAATTTCCCGGTGGCAAGCTGGAGTCGGGTGAAACGGTGCTGCAGGCCTTGCAGCGCGAATTGCAGGAAGAGCTCGGCATTCGGATCGGCCCGGCCGTGCTGTGGAAAACCGAAGTGGTGGATTATCCGCACGCGCTGGTGCGCTTGAACTTTTGCAAAGTCATGAGCTGGAGCGGCGCCTTGCAGATGCGCGAGGCCCAGTCGTTTGCCTGGCAACAGTTGCCGGTGCAGGTGGCGCCGGTGTTGGCAGGCACGCTGCCGGTGCTGCAATGGCTCGCGGACGAGCAGGGTTGACGCGAGGGGCAGAGCCCCCGGTGGGCACGCTGCGCTTTGCCCACCCTACCTATCGCCTGTGATTTGATCTTCTGGCGGGACCTCGCTCGGCATGCGGAAGTTCTCACTGGCCCAGGCACCGAGGTCGATATTTTTGCAGCGCTCGCTGCAAAAAGGGCGAAAGGCGTTGCTGGGCGCGTAAACACTGGCGCCGCCACAAGTCGGGCAGACCACCCGTTTGGCCGGTCCCGGCTCGGTTTTACCCGCAGGTTTCATGAGCACAGAGCCAGTTCAAACCCGGTGTCATCACTGCAGGCGTGCAGTCGGCCATCGTCGCCCTGGCGCATCAGCCGGATCGAGACCATGAGTCGATTGCCGCTGATCTCCGGCACCAGGGCCAACGACGAGTCGAGCGCCAGACGCAGCAGTTGAAAGGTCCGGCCCTGGGGCAGGTTTTGTTGAAACTGCCCGCCGTTGGCGATCACTTTCTGCGGCGCACCAGAATCGCGCAGCAGCTTGAGCAGCAGGTGAATCGAGTCTGCCAGCGGCGTCAACGGCGCGGCCCAGCGCGCCAGATCAGCCCTGCGCTGCTCGCCGCTCTGGTGTTGCCACGCATAGTAGGCCGGCAGGTCAAACTCGCAGGTGCCGCCGGGAATCCCGACGCGGCTGCGGATGCTCATCAGCCAATCGTTCTCGGTCAGCGATTGCCCGGCTTTGCCAGGCAAATTGTTCAAGGCGACGAAGCACTGGTCGAGTTTCCCGATGACTTGATCAAGCACGCTTTGGGCGATGGCTGGATTGCCCCGGTAGGCGTCAAGAATGTGCTTTTGCTTATCAAGGTCTTTCAGGACATCGGACTTGAGGTCGGCCCGCGCCGCCACGTCCATGACCTCGAAGATGGTGGTGAGCGCAAAGTGGTGATCCAGGGCCGGCTCGCGCGCCAGCAGCTCGGACAGGCGAAGAAACAGGTGTTCCAGCCGCAAGTAGGTGCGGATGCGCTCGTTAAAGGGGTAGTCGTAAAGGATCACGCTGATTATTTTTTGGGTAGGCCACAGGCT
>JAKFXU010000277.1 GCA_021731215.1 Rhodoferax sp. | reverse complement strand
ATACTGACTGGAGCCACCTGACGGCCGATGCGGAACTTACCGCCGATGTTGAAAATGTGTTTGTTCACCTTGCCAGCCACAGTCGTTTGCCCAAACTGAAAAGGGTGTTGTTGGCGCCGTTTTATCTGCACGCCAAGCTGATCGAAAAAATCAACGCCTTGGCGCTCGTGGCCGTTGCCGGCGGAGTGGGCCGAATCGTGGCCAAGATGAATGCCTTGACCGATGAAGCCCTCATTCATGCCCTGATCAGGGCCGGCCAGCAGGGCGTCAAGATTGACCTGATCGTGCGCGGTGCCTGCATGTTGCCGGCCCAGGTGCCGGGCGTGACGGACAACATTCGTGTGCGTTGCGTGATCGGGCGTTTTCTGGAGCATTCGCGGGTTTTTTACTTTCGCCGTGACGATGTGGAAGAACTTTACCTCTCCAGCGCGGACTGGATGAACCGCAACATGATGCGCCGGGTCGAGTTGGCCTGGCCGGTGAGCGATCCGGTGCAGCGCCAGCGCATTGTGGATGAAGATCTGGTGGCGTATCTGCATGACGGCGTGGACGCCTGGGATCTGCTTGCGGATGGAACCTATGCCCGCGTCAAGCCTGGTGCGGCAGTGGCCCATGGCGCCCAGGCGGCCTTGATGGTGCGCTACGCCGGGCAAAGCGACGAAAACGGAGATTGACATGGATCTGGTGTTGTGGCGTCATGCCGAGGCGCAGGAATGGGTCGAAGGTTGCGATGACATGGCGCGTACGCTCACCTCGCGCGGGGAGAAGCAGGCGGCCCGCATGGCCAACTGGCTGGACCGGCAGTTGCCTGAAGGTACGCGCATTTTGGTGAGTCCGGCGCGCCGTAGCGAGCAGACTGCGATCGCGCTGGGACGAAAATTCAAAACAAGGCCGGAGCTGGCACCCGACGGCAGTGTCGCCCAGTTGCTCGAACTGGTGCAATGGCCAAGCGGAAAAGGGACGGTGCTGGTGGTGGGCCATCAACCTACACTGGGGCAGACTATCGCCCAACTGCTGGGTCTGGGTGCCGCTGAATGCCCAGTAAAAAAAGGAGCGCTCTGGTGGCTGCGCAATCGGGAGCGCGAAGCACACTCCCAAACCGTGGTGGTCACGGTGCAGTCGCCAGAAGTGCTGTAGCCCATAGCGGGCCGGCGCAGGGGCAGGCCCTCGCCGCTACCCCGGGTGCCAGTGCTGTCGTCAGCCGCTCAGGGTCAGTGACCAGGGCGTCTTCTGCCAGGCCAGCACTTCTTCGCGCAGCAAATGGGCCGATTGCGGGAAGGTCTGTGCCCATCCGGCGCGCCAGCGCAGGACAAACTGGCGCGGGTTCTGCGCTTCACGCGTCAAGACCAGGCCATTCAAATCAGGGTCGCGCCGGGCGTGGCACAAAATGACGGCCAGGCGCAGGGCCAGCAACTGCTGTACCAGGAGTTCGTTCTCAAAGTCGGCTTCCAGCTTGCGCAGTTTGCCCCGGTGTCCCAACACCAGCAGACTGAGCGTGTGCAGTTCGGACAAAGCGAAGCCCATGACGTCGGCATTGTCCAGAATGTAGGCGCCGTGCTTGTGGTAATCGCTGTGCGAGATCTGGCTGCCAATTTCATGCAACTGGGCGGCCCAGCTCAGTTTTCGGTACAGGCGCTCATTGACCGGCGACGTCGGCGCCAGTTCGGTGCTCCGAAGCTGAGCCAATAAATGGACGGCAACTTTGCCGACGCGCAGGCCATGCACCGAGTCAGTGCCGAATTTCGCGGCCAGTCCCTTGACCGACTTGGCGCGCACATCGATCTGTTCCTCTGTGCTGCCCATCATGTCAAATAAAAGTCCGTGCCGCAAGCCGCCTGCCGCCAGTTGCATGTGATCGATTTGCAACAGATCAAAAACGGCGCGCAAAATACTCAAACCCCCACCAATGATTGCGCGCCGGTCATCCTTTATGCCGGCCAGGCGAAGCCGCTCGACGCTTTGTGCGCTGATCAGCTTGTCCAGTAGCCAGTCCAACCCGTCCCGGCTGACAAGCCCTGCGGGCCAACCCGCAATGGCCAGCGCATCACCGACCGCTCCCACGGTGCCAGCCGAGCCGTAAGCGACGTCCCAGGCGTCGCGCCGGTAGGCATTGAGGACTTCGTCGAGCACCGCCTTGGCGGCAATTTCTGCCATTTGAAAGGCGTGTTTGGAGAACTGCTGGTCTGGAAAATAGCGTGTTGACCAGGCAATGCTGCCGACCCGGTAGGACTCCATCAGTTTCGGGCTCCAACCCTGGCCCATAATGAGTTCGGTCGAGCGCCCGCCGATGTCTATCACCAGACGGCGCTCGTTGCCCTGCGGTAGCGCCTGGGCCACACCCTGGTAAATCAGCCGCGCCTCTTCCCGACCGGAGATGACATCAATGGGGAAACCCAGCGCAACATTGGCTTGCGTCAGAAATTCGTCGCGGTTACGCGCTTCACGCAAGGTTTGGGTTGCCACGGCGCGCACCTCACCGCTTTTGAAGCCGGCCAGGCGTTCGCCAAAACGGGCAAGGCAGTCCCAACCACGCTGCATGGCTTCGGGTGTCAGGTTGCGCTCTTCATCCATGCCGTTGCCCTGGCGCACGGTTTCCTTCAGATATTCGGTGCGGCAATACTGCCCGTGTTCAATGCGGCCAAGTTCCAGGCGAAAGCTGTTCGAGCCCAAATCGACGGCGGCCAAGCGTGTTCCATCTAGCATCAATTATTGAGTTTCCTGTTTTTCGGCGTCCAGCATAGCATTCAGGCAACTCTGGCGCAGCAGATCGAAGCCGGGTTGAGCTGAATGGCACTTACTTTAGCGTCGTCATTCCCGCGAACGCGGGAATGACGATTCCTGAGGATTGGGCCTAAGTAAGTGCCATTTGGGTTGAGCTGGCGCTTGCTGGCCAGCACCTCAACTCGGCGGGTGTTACTCCCGCAAAATCATGTGTCCTCTGATTTCCCCGCCGGGGTGGGCTTCGGTGTGAATATTGACGTACCATTTTCCGGCCAACAAGGCGGCCGCCTGCTCCGCGGTCAGCGTGGCTCGACCTTCCAGGGGGCTCTTGAGCGGGCTTTTCAAGGCCAGGGCAATGTTCGCGTTGGCACCGATCATGGCCGGGCCGTGAAAGTGGCCTGCGGTGGCCGGACCACTCAGGCCGGTAAACGACAGCTTCCAGCGCAACAGGCGGGTGTTTTTATCGAGCACAGCGTCCACCCGACCGCTGGCCGGAGTGGCCACACGCGGCACCTGGTTCAAGCCCGTCATCTGGGTGCTGAACGCCGCCAGGTGCGCGTCGGGTTGCAACACACTGCAGCCGGCCAAGGCAAAGGTTATGGCGGTGGTGGTGAGTACGGTGCGCGTGGCACTATAAAAACGCATTTTCAACTCCTCCTGCTGGTGATTCCAATTTCGGCCCGAGTGTATTGGTCGGTGCCTCTTTTGCCCGCCTTTGGTGCTGGATTGTTTGTAACAAAATATGCTGTCAGCCCTTGCCATTTTCCGGTCATGCATGGCGGTGTAATAGAGGGGTGTCCAACCAATCCACAAAACAAAGCAAAGCAATGGCTATTTCCGATGAGCGCTGACGCCTTGGCCAACTTGGCGCTGGCCGCCTTTGACCGGGTGGTGAGTGCCACGCCGGGCTTTCGTGCGCGTCCCGGTCAGCGCGCGATGGCGCAGCACATTGCCAGCACCTTGGGCGGCGTCACGCTGGGCCAGCAGTCGGCCCTGCAGCCAGCCATTACCGTGATTCAGGCCGGCACCGGTGTCGGCAAGTCGGCGGCTTACCTGTCCACCACCGTGGCCATGGCGCTGGCGCGCCAGACCCGGGTGTTGATTTCGACCGCCACGGTGGCGCTGCAAGAGCAACTGATGCGCAAGGATCTGCCGGCATTGGCAGCGGCGCTGGAGACGCCCTTTGTCTACGCCCTGGCCAAGGGGCGCGGCCGCTATGTGTGCAAGCTCAAGCTCGAGCGCCTGGCCGGTGCTGGCGCCCAGGCCGGGGACGAGCTGTTTGAAGCCGATGAAGATACGCCGCCTGCGCGCGCCGCGTTCGCGCGCCAGTTGCAGGGCGAGGACCCGCAACAACGGCGCACCAAGCTTTATGCGCTGTTGGCAAGCACGCTGGCCAGCGGCCAATGGGACGGTGACCGCGACACGCTGGCCGAGCCGCCCGAGCCGCGCGACTGGTCCGGCGTGGCGGCCGAGCGCCACACCTGCACCGCCCGCCACTGCCCGCGCTACCGCGACTGCAGTTACTACCAGGCGCGCACCCAACTGGCCCAGGCGCAGGTGATCGTGGCCAATCACGACCTGGTGCTGGCCTCGCTGGGCCTGAAGGCGCTGCCCGAGCTCGACAACTGCCTGGTGGTGTTTGACGAAGGCCATCACCTGCCCGCCGTGGCGCTGGCGCAGTTCGCCAGCAGCATGGATTTGTCCAGCCTGCGCTGGCTCGATAAACTGCCCAAGACCTTGCACGAGGTGAGCGAAAAAATACAGGTCGCGCTGGCGCAAGACGTCAACACGCTGGCGCAGCAGCTCAAAGCCGCGCTGCAGGACCTGGGTCGCATGGTGCTGGACTTGCTCACGCTTCCCAGCGCCGGCCATGACGCCGTGCACCGCTTCCAGGACGGCCGGCTGCCCGCCGCGTGGCTGGAGCCCGTGACCCTGATTCAGGGCCATGCGGCGGGCCTGTCCAAAGCGCTGGAAGCGCTGGGGGCCGAGGTGAAACTGCGGGCCCGGGAAGACCCGTCGCAGGCGCTCGGTTGTGCGCTGCTGTACGCCAAACTGGGGCCACTGGCGCCCCGGCTGGGCAGTGTGCTGGCCACCAGCAGCGGGCTGCTGGAGCACGCAGCGCAGCCGCTGGCCAAGTGGCTCAAGGCCGATAGCAGTTCGGGCCTGGTTCTTTTGACGGCGCACGCCTGCCCGATCGTGCCGGGCGACTTGCTGCGAGATTCGCTGTGGCGCCAGGTGCGCGCTGCGCTCATCACCTCGGCCTCGCTCACCAGTTGCGGCAGTTTTGACTATTTTCTGCAGGAAGCCGGTCTGCTTGACAACCCCGCTGTTTCAACCCTGGAGGTTGCCAGTCCGTTCAACTATGCCACCCAGGGCCGGCTGATTGTGGTTGAGACCGCCGCCGACCCGAAGCACGCCGCAGCCTATACGCCCGAGATGGTGGGCGAGTTGTTGTCGGACTTGTGCCGGGTCGAGCGCGGCGCGCTGGCCTTGTTCACTTCGCGCGTGCAGATGAAAGCGGCGGTGGCTGCACTCGGGGCCGCCTTGCAGGAACGGGTGCTGGTGCAGGGCCAGATGGCGCGCGCCCGCCTGCTGGCGACGCACCAGGCCCGGGTCGAGGCCGGCTTGCCCTCGGTCATTTTCGGCTTGCAGTCGTTTGGCGAAGGCTTGGACTTGCCCGGCCACTTGTGCGAGACGGTATTGATTGCCAAGCTGCCCTTTAGCCCGCCCTCGGAGCCGGTGGAAGAGGCCCGTGCCGAATGGCTCAGGAGCGTCGGGCGTGATCCGTTTTCCGAACTGACGGTGCCCGCCACCGGCATCAAGCTGCTGCAATGGACCGGCCGCGCGATTCGCACCGAGGACGACCACGCGAGCGTGATTTGTTACGACCGGCGCCTGCTGCGCCAGGCGTTCGGACGGCGTATGCTGCAAGGTTTGCCGCCGTACGCGGTCTGGCGCCGGGTCGGCGGCGTGCTGCTGGCGCTGTAGGCGCGCTGGCCACGGACAGAACAAAGGAATTGGATGTTGAACAAGGTGATCAGAGCGATTTTTCGCGTCATTGCTCGGCTGGTGTTGTTGCTGGCCGGTCTGGTTTTTCTGGCCAGCCTGCTGCTGGCGGCGCTGCTGCTGATGGCGGTCTGGCTGCTGCGCGCGTTTTGGGCCCGCTTGACCGGACGGCCAGTGCAGCCCTGGACCTTTCAAGTCAACCGGCAGGCCATGTGGAGCCGCTTTTACCGTGCGCCGGGCCAGCGTCGTGCTTCCGAGCGCGACGAGTCCCAGGTGATTGACGTGCAGAGCAAAGAAGTCAAGCCGCCAGGGCCTTAACCCGCTCCCGCTCCTCATTTTGACTGTGAACATCCTGCATCATTGCTGGCATGTTACGCATGTCGCATAAGGGCCCTAATGCCTGATTGCTCTATGAATCACGCCACCACGCAGGGCCTGTGCGCAAGCGGTAAAGCAGCACTCCCGACACCATTGAACAGCCCCTTCTTGATCTAGCTCAGTCACCATGAAATTGGGTGCCACATCCCCCATTTGGGGGATTCGCAGCGCCTCGGGGTTCAGCGGCGTCAGGGGCTTGACTTCGGCTCATCCAAGGTTGATCAACCGCTGGTAAAGCCGACACCGCCGAACAGCCGCTCTTTGATCTGGATCAACCAATGCGGCAATCGGGCGCAATATCCCGAATTTGGGGGATATGCCGCGCAGCGGACTTTCCCTAAAGTCCCGCCTCACTGGACTGCGCTTACGCCGCAACAGAACGGCCACTTGAGTCCCAGGGCAAATCCTGGCGACCACACGAAGGAGATTTTTTTGCCTGGCAATCGCTCGCCATCCTATCCGCCGGAACAGGTGCTGTGGGCACTGGGGAGTCTGTGCGCGCTGCATCAGCAGCCATTCGCAGCCGAGCTGGTGGCGCGCGAGTTGCCTTCTGATTCGTCCGAAGGCATTGAGCCCTGGGTGATCATTCAGGCGGGCGAACGGCTGGGCTTCAAGGTCAAGCCAGCTCAAATCACGCCGCAGCGCCTATCGCGCTTGCCTCTTCCACTTCTGGTCGAGCTCAAGGGCGGGGAGGGCATCAAACACTCGCTCGGATTGATCACGGCGGCAAGCCAAGGCAAATACGTCCTGTTTGTGCCCGGGCAGTCAGAGCCGTTGACGCTGCAAGACTCGGAACTGGGCGAGCGCATCAGCGGCAACGGCTGGCTGTTCGCTCCTGAAGTCAGTCCGGCGCGCGACGATGATGCCGTCAGCTCGGTCACCCGCTCGTTCGGCTTTCGCTGGTTTGGCCCGGAGTTGCTGCGGCACAAGAAGGTCTGGCGCGATGTGCTGCTGGCCAGCCTCGCTTTGCAGATCGTGGCCTTGGCCACGCCCCTGTTTACCCAGGCCATCATCGACAAGGTTCTGGTGCACCGCACCGAAAGCACGCTCATCACGATCGGAATTGCGATGGGCTTGTTCATCGTTCTGAGCGGCCTGATGAGCTGGGTGCGCCAGTATCTGGTGCTGCACACCGGCAACCGGGTCGATGCGGTGCTGGGTGCTGCGGTCTGGGAACACCTGCTCAAGCTGCCATTGCGCTACTTCGAGCACCGGCCGACCGGCGTGGTGGCGGCCCGGCTGCATGCGGTGGAGACGATCCGGGAATTTGTCTCCGGCGCTGCCATCAGCCTGATCCTGGACTTCCCGTTTTTATTGATCTGCCTGGCGGTGATGCTGTATTACAGCCTGGCGCTGACGGCGGTTGCGGTCAGCGTTCTGCTGGTGATCGGGGTGGCCAGTTTCATCATGGCGCCGGTGTTTCAGCGCCAGCTCAATGAGCAGTTTCTGCTGGGAGCGCGCAACCAGGCCTTTGTGACCGAACACATCGCCGGGTTTGAAACCGTCAAGACGCTGCAGATGGAGCCGCAACTGCGCCAGCGCTACAGCGGCTATCTGGCCTCCTTGCTGGCCAGTGCCTTCAAAACCAAGCAGATTGCCAACAGCTACAACACCTTTGCCTCCAGCATGGAGCAGGTCATGACGCTGGGCATCCTGATACTGGGCGCCTACATCGTCATGACGCCCGAGCCCGGCGCCAGCGTCTTCACGGTCGGGATGCTGGTGGCTTTTCAGATGTTTGCCGGCAAGCTCAGCCAGCCGGTGCTGCGCATCGTGGGGCTGTGGACCCAGTTCCAGCAGGCCAGCATGTCGGTGCAGCGCCTGGGCGATTTGATGAACGCCCCTGCCGAGCCCTACAGCCTGGTGCCGCAACGGCAAAACGACGGCCCTGGCCAGATTGACATCCAGGACCTGGGCTTTCGCTACAGCGAGCAGCATCCGCTGCTCTACAGCCACCTCCATCTGAAAATCCGCCCCGGTCAGACAT
>JAKFXU010000128.1 GCA_021731215.1 Rhodoferax sp. | reverse complement strand
GGCCAACGCAGTGTGGCCAGCAGGGCGCCGCGGCGCAGGTTGTTCGACGCCAGCACTGCGTTGGCCGCCTCCCAGACCTTCATGAAGGAGACCGGGCCCGAGGCCACGCCGCCACTGGCTGCTGCCAGCGAGCCGGCCGGGCGCAAGCTGGAGAAGTCGACGCCCACCCCGCCCCCGGCCTGCAGCGTCAGCGCCGCTTCGCGCAAGGCGTTGAAAATGCCTTGGACCGAGTCTTCCATCGGACCCATCACGAAACCATTGAACAAGGTGACACGGCGCGAGGTGCCGGCGCCGGCCAGTATGCGCCCGCCGGGCAGGAAACGAAAATCAGCCAGGATGGCGCGGAAACGCTCGCGCCATTCAGGGTGATGGTGCGCCTCGGCGCCCGAGACCGCCAGCGCCACCCGATCCCAGGTGGCCTCGATCGAGGCCTCCTGCACGTGTCCGCCTTCACGCCACTGGTATCGGGTGCGCCAGACATGCTCTGAAATTGGCTCGCGAAACGGTGTGGTCTGCATCTGGCGCTATCCAAATCAAAAGATAGCTTCAGCGTAGCCAGCGCCTGCTGACAAGACTTGACGAATATCAATGGACGGCGAACTTCAAGGCAACCGCGCGCCTGCCAGTTCGGGTTGCAGCCGCAAGCGCTCGGCGCCGCTGTAGCAAAGAAAGCGCTTATGGGTGGCCCGGCCAATGGTGCACAGACCCAGGCGCTGCGCCACTTCATGCCCCATCTGGGTGATGCCGCTGCGCGACACCACAATCGGCACCCCCATCTGCGCCGACTTGATCACCATCTCGCTGGTCAGGCGACCGGTGGTGTAGAACACTTTGTCCGCCCCGCTCATGCCACCCAACGGCGACGGGGCTGCCGCCGCGCCGGGCCGCCCCAAGCAAGGCACGGCCCCCTCGGGGCTGGAGCCTGCGGCTCCAAGCCTGCTTGAGCAGGCTTGGACAGGCGACAGAGGCGAAGCGTCTCGCGAGCCGCGGCCTGCAAGGCCTCGCGCAGTACACGCAGTGACAGGCGTGGGGGCTGCCGCCGCGCCGGGCCGCCCCAAGCAAGGCACGGCCCCCTCGGGGGGCAGCGCAGTACACGCAGTGACAAGCGTGGGGGCATCAGTATCCGCCCTTGCCCAACGGCTGGGGCAGTGCAGCGACCTTGGGGCCCTGCTTGGCCGGGCCGATCGGAAACAGGTCGTACAAATACTTGCTGTCGACGCCCGGGCGCAGCTCGGTCATGCCCTTGAGCATGGCGCGAAAATTGGGCGTATGGCCGTGCTCACGGAATTCGTCGCGCAGATAGTTGACGACCTCCCAGTGGGCGTCTGTCAGCGCGATGTTTTCGGCCGCCGCGATCACGCGCACTGCCTCATCATCAAACGCTGGCTCCAGCAGGAAACCCTGCTCGTCGGCCTCCAACTCCACACCATTGACGTTGTAAATCATCGCTTTTTCTCCATCTCCAGGTTAAACAATCTAGTAGTCCGTTTCGTCAAAATGATTACAAAATGAAATCGGTGGATTTTTGTCCCAGGCTAGGCGCACAGCCGCAGCCAGACTGGACGTCTGGCAAGTCTGGGCAACGACGCATGGGGCAAAAAGACTCGATTTCATGTCAGCATTTTGGCGAAACGGACTACTAGGCCCCTACGGCGGCGGCTGACTTGTGCGGCACAAACAGGCCGCAGCCCAGCAACCGATGCGGCCCCAGGCCGTGCTGCTGCAGCCGCAACGATTGTTGCGGCGACAGTTGGTGCAGCATCAGGCTGAAAGTGTGCTGCACCCCACCCGCCACCGCCATACGCTGGCGTTTGCCGCAGACCGGCTCGCCGCCAATAGCCAACTGCGCCAGTTCACGCGCCAGCGTTGCCATGAAACTGACTTCGTCCGCACTGTCGGCCGCCACCTTGTACGCGTACAAGGTGGCATGGGGCTGCAACTCGCGCACATGCGCGGCGCCCAGGCGCAAGCGCTGGCCCGCCACGACCAGCTCCAGACCGGGCAGCGCCAGCAGTTCGTCCACCCGCTGCGCCCCAACCCGCAGCAACAAGCGCGCCCGGCGCGACAGCAGGGCCGGCTCTTCGTTGCCCGGCACCAGCTTGATCGGGTGGATGCCGGCCCCCGGATCGGCGCTCAGCCAGGGCCACTGCGCGCACAGGGCCTGCTGCAGCGCCTGGGCATGCTCGCGCGACAGGGCCTGGGCGTCGAGCGCAAAAACGACGTCCACCGCCGTCTCCAGCGCCGCCGCCGCAGGTGGCAGCGCTGTCATGGCAGCTCCTGCGCTGGCGCTACGGCCGGTGGCGGTGCCGGGGGCTGGGTCTGCGCCCAGCGCAGCAGCGCCTCGCCCCAGCGCTGCGCCGTCTGCGGATCGATCTCGAACACCGTGAACCGGCTTTTCTCGCGGATGCGGGTGCGCAGCAAGCTCATGCCGCCGGCGTCGTAGTCGAGTTGTTGCAATTCAATCACCTGCCCACCCAGGGGAACGGTCAGTTTTTCAAGCGGCGTAATAGTCGTCATAAGGCCTGTTTTGTGTTCGTTGCCGGGCGCCCCTGCGCGCTGGCGCCGGCCAAGCCGACGCCCACGCACAGGATAAGCCAGTGCTACCGCTATTTAGCGCAAGCACGGGCCGTATCGTCTATTACCGGCACGGGTGGGTGCCTATAGCCCTGATGGGTAGCACAGACTACTCAACGAGGGTGATAGCGCCAGCCACACACTGGCAAGTAATATCTGTCCCAGCGTTGATTGTGAACCGGCCCGCAGAGGCAGACATCAACAAAGCCATTGACCCTTCGGCGCACCGCCCTTTGCCCCCTGACAGGAGACACACCATGAGCAAGAAACCTTACGACACTCCCATGCTCGACCAACTCGAAAGCGGTCCATGGCCCAGCTTTGTCACCGGCCTGAAACGGCTGGCCAAGGAAAGCGACTACATGACCGACCTGGTCGGTCAGCTCGAGCACTCCTACAAAACCCGCAAGGGCTACTGGAAGGGCGGCACGGTCGGGGTTTTCGGCTACGGCGGCGGTGTGATTCCCCGCTTCTCGGAAGTGGCCGAAATGTTTCCGGCCTCCAAGGAATTCCACACCCTGCGCATCATGCCGGCCGCGGGCATGCACTACAACACCAAAGTGCTGCGCGATATGTGCGACATCTGGGAGCGCCACGGCTCCGGCCTGATCGCCTTTCACGGCCAGTCGGGCGACATCATGTTCCAGGGCGCCAGCACCGCCAACGTGCAGGGCGCCTTCGATGAATTGAACGAGCTCGGCTTTGACCTGGGTGGCGCCGGCCCGGCGGTGCGCACCAGCATGTCCTGCGTCGGCGCGGCGCGCTGCGAGCAGTCCTGTTTTGACGAAGCACGGGCTCATCGCCAGGTCGTCAACACCTTTCTGGACGACATGCACCGCCCGGCGCTGCCGTACAAGTTCAAGTTCAAGTTTTCCGGTTGCTCCAATGACTGCATGAACTCGATCCAGCGCGCCGACATGGCCGTTATCGGTACCTGGCGCGACAACATGCGCACCGATGAAGCGCTGGCGCGCAAATGGTTTGTCAAGCATGGCCTGACCGAACTGGTCAATGACGTGGTCACCCGTTGCCCGACCAAGGCCATCATGCTCAAGGAAACCAAGGATGTCTCCAAGGACCCGAAAATTTCCAGCGTCGCCCTGAACGACACCCAGTCGCTGGAAATCGACAACGGCAACTGCGTGCGCTGCATGCACTGCATCAACGTCATGACCGGCGCCCTGGCAGCCGGCACCGACAAGGGCGTCACGATCCTGATGGGTGGCAAGCGCACGCTCAAGATCGGAGACCTGATGGGCACCATGGTCGTGCCCTTCATGCCGATGAAGACCGATGAGGATTACCAGGCGCTGGTGGAGCTGGCCCAGAAGACGATCGACTTCTTTGCCGAAAACGCACTGGAACATGAGCGCACCGGCGAAATGATAGAGCGCATCGGCCTGATCAACTTCCTCGAAGGCATCGGGCTGGAGATCGACGCCAACATGGTGTCGACGCCGCGCACCAACCCCTACGTCCGCACCGACGGCTGGGACGATGAAGTGGCCCGGATCAACGCCAGCAAAGCGGCCTGAAACTCTGACAAACATAGGAAGACCACCATGGCAACCATGCGCACCCCGATTGAGAGCGGCGTTCCCGACAACAAGCAGTATCTGCATCCGCTGATGCTCAAGAACTACGGCAACTGGAAGTACCACGACCGGCCCCGCCCCGGCGTGCTGCACCATGTCGCCCACAGCGGCGACGAAATCTGGACCGTGCGCGCCGGCACGCAGCGCCAGATGGACCTGTTCACCATCCGCACGCTGTGCGACATTGCCGACACCTATGCCGACGGCCATGTGCGCTTCACCATCCGCTCCAACATCGAGTACATGGTGTCCGACCCGGCGCGCGTCGCGCCGCTGGTCGAGGCACTTACCAACAGCGGCTTCCCGGTCGGTGGCACCGGCAACTCGGTGTCATCGATTGCGCACACCCAGGGCTGGCTGCACTGCGACATTCCCGGCACCGACGCCTCGGGCGCGGTCAAGGCCCTGATGGATGACCTGCACGCCGAATTCATCCGGGAAGAAATGCCCAATCGGGTGCACCTGTCCACCTCCTGCTGCGAGATCAACTGCGGCGGCCAGGCCGACATTGCCATCAACATCCAGCACACCAAGCCGCCCAAGATCAACCACGATCTGGTGGCCAATATGTGCGAGCGTCCGACCGTGGTGGCGCGCTGCCCGGTGGCCGCCATCCGGCCCGCCATGGTCAACGGCAAGCCGTCGCTCGAAATCGACGAGGCCAAATGCATGTGCTGCGGCGCCTGCTACCCGCCCTGCCCGCCAATGCAGATCAACGACCCGGAACACAGCAAGCTGGCGATCTGGGTCGGCGGCAAGAACTCCAATGCGCGCGGCAAACCCACCTTCATGAAGATGGTGGCCTCGGGCCTGCCCAACAACCCGCCGCGCTGGCCCGAGGTGTCGGCCATCGTCAAGAAAATTTTGTACACCTACAAAGAAGATGCACGCTCTTGGGAGCGGCTATCGGACTGGATCGAGCGCATCGGCTGGCCGCAATTCTTCGAGAAGTGCGACCTGCCCTTTACCAAGTACCTGATTGACGACTGGCGCGGCTCGCGCTCCAGCCTGAATGCTTCGACCCATATCCGTTTCTGATCGCCACCGGAATTAATCCCACCATGAAATTCGGTTTACTTGTCAGCGAAGGCCCGTATACGCACCAGGCGTCCGACACGGCCTACCAGTTCGTCGTCGCGGCCCTGGCCAAGGGGCACACGATCCAACGCGTGTTTTTCTATCACGACGGCGTCAATAACGCGACCCGTCTGACCGAACCACCGCAAGACGACCGCCACGTGGTCAATCGCTGGTCGGCGCTGGCCACCGAGCACAAGGTCGATCTGGTGGTGTGTGTGGCGGCCGCCCTGCGCCGTGGCATCAAGGACGAAATCCTGGCGCCGGGATTTCGCATCTCGGGCCTGGGCCAATTGGTGGACAGCGGCATCAAGGCCGATCGTCTGATCACGTTTGGCGACTGAGCGACCATTAGAAAGACCTGAAAATGAGCGAACAACAGATAAGCCCGGCGGGCGGCCCCATCGTGAAGAAATTCATGTTTGTCAACCGCAAGGCGCCCTACGGCACCATCTACGCGCTGGAAAGCCTGGAAGTGGTGTTGATCAGCGCCACTTTTGACCAGGATGTGAGCCTGGTCTTCATCGACGACGGCGTTTATGAACTGGTCAAGGGCCAGCAAACCAAGGGCATCGGCATCAAGAACTTCTCGCCCAGCTACCGCGCGCTGGACGGCTACGACGTGGAAAAGCTCTACGTCGACCGCGCTTCGCTGGCGCAACGCGGCCTGACCGAGAAGGACCTTTTGGTTCCGGTGGAGGTGCTCGACGCGGCGCAGATGGGTCAGCTCATGCAGCAGCAGGACGTGATTTTGAGCTTTTAGTTGCGACTAACTTGAGTACAAATAAGTCTTCACTGAAACTGCGTTTTGACGACAAGGACCACCATGCTGCACATCATTAATAAATCACCGTTCCAGACCAGCACGCTCGACAGTTGCCTGGCGCTGGCCCAGGCCGGCAACGCACTGCTGCTGATCGAGGACGGCGTTTACGCCGCCACCGTCGGCTCTGCCACCGAAGCCCGCGTGCGCCAGGCCTGCGCCACGCTCAAGGTCTATGCGCTGCAAGCCGACATGGATGCGCGCGGCGTGACGGCCAAGCTGATCGACGGCGTGACGCTGGTTGATTACGGCGGCTTTGTCGACCTGACGGTCGAATACAGCACCTCGCATTCCTGGCTGTGAGATAAACACAGTCCGCCTTATTTTTTTACCTGGAGAATTTTCATGAGCTTTGAAATCAACGGCAAGACCTACGAAACGGACGAAGAGGGCTACCTGCTCAACCTGGCCGAATGGACCCCCGAGGCCGCCGGCTATCTGGCGGAAGAAGAGAAAGTGCCGCTCACCGACAACCACTGGGAAGTGATCAATTTTCTGCGCGAGTATTACAACGAGTACCAGATCGCTCCCGCTGTGCGCGTGCTGACCAAGGCCATCGGCAAGCAATTCGGCGAGGAAAAGGGCAACAGCAAGTACCTGTATGACCTGTTCCCCTACGGCCCGGCCAAGCAAGCCTGCAAGATCGCCGGTCTGCCCAAGCCGACCGGCTGTATCTGAGCGCCGCCGCACCCCGGCATCTCTGCTAACCCGATAAGCCGTCGCTCCCACTCATGTCGCTGCTGACTATTCTCTATGCGCTGCTGTTCTACGTCGCCACGCTGGTGTTTGTCGTCGGGCTGGCGCTGAAGATTCTCAGCTACGCCAAAACCCCGGCGCCGCTGAAGATTCCCACCACGCCGGCGCCCCTGACGTCGGCGGGCGTGGGCTGGCGCCTGGCGCGCGAAGTGGTGTTTTTCGAGAGCCTGTTCAAGTCCAGCAAATGGACCTGGATTTTCGGTTGGACCTTTCATGCCACGCTGCTGCTGGTGCTATTGCGCCACCTGCGCTACGTCCAGGAGCCGGTGTGGTTGCCGGTCGTTTTGATCCAGCCCTTTGGTACCTACGCCGGTTTTGCTTTTGCCGCAGCGCTGGGCGGCCTGTGGGCGCGACGCTGGCTGGTGGACCGCGTGCGTTATATCTCGACTCCGTCGGACCACTTGATGCTGGCGCTGCTGCTGGCAATTGGCCTGAGCGGGCTGGCGATGCGCTTTGCGCTGCCCACCGACATCGTCGCCGTGAAGATGTTCATGCTCGGCCTGCTGCGCTTTGACTGGCAACCCCTGCCGGCTGACCCGCTGTTGCTGGTGCATCTGGCGCTGGTGGCACTGCTGATGCTGATCTTCCCGATCAGCAAGCTGCTGCATGCCCCCGGCCTGTTCTTCAGCCCAACCCGCAACCAGGCCGACAACGCCCGTGAGGCGCGTCATATCGCGTCTTGGGCCGAGGCGCTGGACAAGCGCCCTTGAACAAGCACGCACACACCATGGCCACCGCTGCATTTGAAACCCCCAAGCTCAAGAGCTACCCGGTCATTCCGCTGGTGCAGGTGGGGGCGACTTCGCACCTCAAGCCCTTTGTCGCCAGTGCCCCGATTCAAAAAGCGCTGGGCTTTCCGGAGCAACTGGTCGAGGACTGGCAAGCCAAGGCGATTGCCAAGATGGGCGAGCTGCTGGGCAAGTACCGCTCGCTGCTGGTCTATATGGACGCCTGCGTGCACTGCGGCGCCTGCTCCGATAAATGCCACTACTTCCTGGGCACGGCAGACCCGAAGAACATGCCGGTGGCGCGCCAGGACCTGATGCGCAAGATCTACCGGCGCTATTTCACGTTTGCCGGCAAATATTTTCCCAAGCTGGTGGGCGCGGTCGACCTGACGCGCGAAGTGCTCGACGAGTGGTACAGCTATTTCAACCAGTGCTCCGAGTGCCGGCGCTGTTCGGTGTTCTGCCCCTATGGCATCGACACCGCCGAGGTCACCATGGCGGCGCGCGAGATCATGGACTCGATCGGCATGGGGCAAAAGTACTCGAACGAGATCATCGGCAAGGTGCACCGCATCGCCAACAACCTGGGCATCCCGGGT
>JAKFXU010000129.1 GCA_021731215.1 Rhodoferax sp. | reverse complement strand
CGCGCCGCCAGAAATCATCAGTCACCACCCAAGATTCGACCCGCTTGCGTGTCGCCATGCTTCCGCCCCGACGCCGTGTGAACTACGGCTCAGGACGAGAGTTTACTATTTACGGATAACTTCTAAGGCATTGGCTGGCAGCTTCACTCAGGAAACCGGGCCGTTCATGGGAGGTGTTGGAGGGTGGATGAAGGCCGACTTGTGACCCCGACCGGGCCGTCGAGCATCAAGTGCGACGGACCGTTGACGCCGCAGCGGGGTCAGTGCGTGTGTTACCAATCGCTATGCGGCGGCATTATTTTTTATGCTGTACCCACAAACGCCAAGCCCCGCGTTGATCGCGGGGCTTGGCAGGATCACCACATTGCTGTGGCTTCATTTCGTCGCGTCACCGCAACGTATGCCGGCGCATCAGCACCGGTGTTTGGGTGGAGCTGTCGTGATTTACGTCTATAAAGTCCGCCTTTCACAAGGATTGCTGCTGAAACAAATCGAACCGCGAAGCGCTCTATTTGTTCAGCTAACTATAGGACAAACCAGAACGAATGCAAGCCATCATCAGGGGTGCACGCCATCGAACTGGGTGCCGTATGGGTTCCCGCCTGGGCAAGGGGATAGACAGTGGCTATGAAGTAGATGTTTTTTATCAAATATCTATTTCGATAGATTTTTCATATAGTCAACCGACAGTTAAAAAGGAGTTGCGCCACGTCAAGTCGGCTCCCTGGCCGCTCGGGCATGCTCGGCGGCTCGGGGCCTGGCCAACCGAAGCTCGCGCCTTGACTGTGTCCGTTCAACCCACCTTAGGAGCCATCATGAGCACCCAATCCGTCTGTCCCGCCTTGACCACCGCCGCTGGCGCGCCGGTCCCCGACAACCAGAACACCATGACGGCCGGCCCGCGCGGCCCGGTGCTGCTGCAGGACGTCTGGCATCTGGAAAAGCTGGCCCACTTTGCGCGCGAAGTGATTCCGGAGCGGCGCATGCACGCCAAAGGCTCGGCGGCCTACGGCACGTTTACCGTGACCCACGACATCACCAGGTACACCAAGGCCAAAATCTTCTCGCAGATTGGCAAGAAGACGGAGCTGGTGCTGCGTTTTTCCACCGTCGCCGGCGAACGTGGCGCGGCCGATGCCGAGCGCGACATCCGCGGCTTTGCGGTCAAGTTCTATACCGAGGAAGGCAACTGGGACCTGGTGGGCAACAACACACCGGTGTTTTTCCTGCGCGACCCCTTGAAGTTTCCGGACCTGAACCGCGCCGTCAAGCGCGACCCGCGCACCAATATGCGCAGCGCCGAAAGCAACTGGGACTTCTGGACCCTGCTGCCCGAAGCGCTGCACCAGGTCACGATTGTCATGAGCGACCGGGGCCTGCCCAGGTCCTACCGCCACATGCACGGATTTGGCAGCCACACCTTCAGTTTCATCAACGCCCAAAACGAACGTCATTGGGTCAAGTTTCACCTGCGCACGCAGCAGGGCATCCAGAACCTGACCAATGCCGAGGCCGCCGAACTGGTCGGGCGTGACCGCGAAAGCGCCCAGCGCGATTTGCTCGACGCCATCGACCGCCAGGACTTCCCGCGCTGGAGCCTGCAGGTGCAAATCATGCCGGAGCAAGACGCGGCCAGTTACCACCTGAACCCGTTCGACCTGACCAAGGTCTGGCCGCACGGCGACTATCCGCTGATCGACGTCGGCGTGCTCGAACTCAACCGCAACCCGGAAAATTACCATGCCGAAGTCGAGCAGCTTGCCTTCTCGCCGGCCAACGTGGTGCCCGGCATCAGCTTCTCGCCCGACAAGATGCTGCAGTCGCGCCTGTTCTCCTACGGCGACGCGCAGCGCTACCGCCTGGGCGTGAACCACCACCAGATTCCGGTCAATGCGCCCAGGTGCCCGGTCAACAGCTACCACCGCGATGGCGCCATGCGCGTCGACAGCAATGCTGGCAGCCGGATCGGCTACGAACCCAACAGCCAGGGCCAGTGGCAGGAGCAGCCGGATTTTGCGGAGCCGCCCCTGTCAATCGAAGGCGCGGCCGACCACTGGAACCACCGGGTCGATGAAGACTACTACTCGCAGCCGGGCAACTTGTTCCGTTTGATGACGCCGGCCCAGCAGCAGGCGCTGTTTGACAACACGGCCGCCTCCGTGGGCGGCGCGTCCAAGGCGATTCAGGAGCGCCACATCGCCAACTGCAGCCAGGCCGATCCGGCCTACGGCGCGGGCGTGCGCCGGGCGCTGGGTTTGTAAGGAGCGCGCAGGCGGCCCTCGGGCCGCCTGCGCTGTGGGGCACAGTTCAACCTAGATTCCTCAGTTGGACGCATCTGAGTGGCTCAATCGGGTGCGTAGCGCTTTGACCCAAAAGGTGAACTGTCTCGAAGCCAAAAAAGTCAATGACCATAAGAATTTGTTGATAAAACCAAGCGGTTAACTGAGGAATCTAGGTTCAATGCTTGCCGCGCCAGAAATGCCCCATTAACGGTTTGACGCTGATACCGTGGAGAAGAATGGAGAGCGCTACGACAATCAGTGTCAGTTGAATCAATTGCAAGGCCAGCGTTTCGGGCAACCCGTGTTGGATGGCGTACATCAGGTAGTAAAGAGAGCCAATCCCGCGCACGCCGAACCAGCCTGTCGTACCGCGTATGCGCCACGTGGTGCGCGTGCCCAACAGGCCGACAAGGACGCTGATCGGACGCGCAACAAAGAACAAAAACAGGGCCAGCCCGACCGCTTCCCAACTCCACGAGTTGAGGAACAGTGTGCCACCGACCAGGAGAATCAGGACCACTTCCGAAAGCCGCTCCAGATGTTCCTTGAATACCAGCGATCCTTCGCTGACCGTTGGCAGGGGCTCGGGATCAGGGACTGCCTGGGTCTCTGTGGGAGCGGTTTTCTGGGACGTGCGCTCGGCAAAGGAAGGTGGCGTGGCTTGAGCCAGCTTGAGCTCGGTCTGGCGCAGCGCCACGGCGGCGAAAAAAACCGCCAGAAAACCCCAGGCGCTCACCATCACCGTCAACCCATAGACGACACCAATCAGCCCGAGGCCGAGGAAGTCGTCCATCAGTTCATGTTGGTGCGGCGCACGACGCAGTCGCCACCCCAGACGAGCCAGCGCAACACCCGCCGCGACGCCGATGGCAATGGCAGCCAGTGTGGCCCACAGCACGTCCACTATTACCCAGCGCAGGCCCATATCGCCGAGTTCATGCAGGCCCAGCAAGCCCAGCCCCAACATCACAAACGGGAAAGCGCTGCCATCGTTCATGCCGGCCTCGCAGGTCAGGGTAAAGCGCAGCTGGTCGCGGTCTCCAGGGTGGCGGATTTGCACGTCGGTGGCCAGCACCGGATCGGTAGGCGCCAGAATCGCACCCAGCAGCACGCCCGCACCCAAGGGCAGGCCCAGCACGTAATAGGCGAAGGCCGTGACCATCGCGACGGTAACGGTCATGGAAACGGTAGCCAGCAGAATCGGCGCGCGCCAGCGGGTAAAACTGAACGGTACCGGCATTTTGACGCCGGCAGAAAACAGCGAGATCAATACCGCGACTTCAGTCAGTACTTCCAGCAGCGCTGATTCCTTGAGTGGATTGATATGAAATAAATTGAGCACGCTCGGGCCCACCAGCAAGCCCACGGCCAGATAAATAATGGCGGCCGTAACCGGCGCGCGCTTGAGGAGGGTAGCCGTGAGACCCCGGGCCAGCAACAACGCGCCGACGAGCAAGAACCATTGTGCGTTAGTCATGGAGACGATTCAGGTACATAGGAATTGGTTCAGTTCAGGGGCATGGCAGGTCGACAGCGTGGATAGCCCGGAACGAGTCACAGACCGTCTTGCCTCGCTGCGCAGCACCGCCACTGGTATGTGCGCTATGTACGCCCCAGCGGCTTTAACTACTGTAGCAGCGTTGGCACCAGTTCAGTGACGGTTGGATGGATATGCATTGAACGGGAGATTGCAGTGTAAGGTTGATCTGCCGCCATGATGTCAAGCAATGAGTGAACCACTTCGTCGCCATTGAGGCCCAGGATGGCAGCTCCGAGCAAACGCTTGGTGTCTGCGTCAACCAGCGCTTTCATGAATCCCTGCGTCTCGCCTGCTTCACGAGCGCGACCTACGCGCTGCATGGGCATCCGTGCAATCAGCGCCGAACGCCCGCTGGCACGTACTTCCTGCTCAGTCATGCCAACACGGCCCAGAGGGGGGTCGATAAAGAGCGCGTAGCAGGGGATCCGGTCGCTCACGCGGCGCGGATCGTTATCAAACAAATTGGCCGCGACGATCTCGTAATCGTTCCAGGCCGTGTGCGTGAAAGCACCACGGCCATTGCAGTCACCCATGGCCCAGACTCCTTCGGTACTGGTGCGAAGCTGCTCATCAACCATGATGTAGCCGCGCTCATCAAGATGGATACCCGCAGCTTCGAGCCCCAAGTCATCGGTGTTGGGCCGCCTGCCAATGGCCAGGAGCAAATGACTCCCGACGACCGCGGGTGATGCCGTACCACACACGGTACCAACCACTACCAGCTTGCCTTGCCGAGACAGTGACAAGCACTCAGTTCCAAGCTGAAACTCGACCCCCTCCGCCTCCAGGATCGCACGAATGCCGTCTGAAACATCATCGTCCTCGCGTGGCAGCAATTTTGTCGCGCGCTCGACCACGGTTACTTTGGCGCCAAACCGCCGCATCATTTGCGCAAATTCGATGCCGATATAGCTGCCACCGACAATCACCAGGTGCTCCGGTACCTCGGTCAGCTCCATGATTGACGCGTTGTCCAGATAAGGGACATCGTTGAGACCCGCTATATCTGGAACTGCAGCCCGACCGCCCACGTTGATGAATACGCGCGCGGCACTCAGCATTCGCTCGCCACCAGCGTTTTGGTCGGTACGCAGCCCACGTTGACGCAGGTGCCGCCGAAATGGGCGCGCTCGATTACCGCCGTACGCAGGCCTTCCCGGGTGCAGCGTTCTGCCAGTGCCGGCCCGGCTTGCCCAGCGCCTATGACGATGACATCGAAAGATTCGACTTGCATAAGTTTCTCCAATTCTAAAAAGTTCCTGCGCGCGCTGGTCTTCGTGTCATCTTAAGTCTCAAAGGAAATCAATGCCGGACTTCCTGCTTCACGAACTCCTGCACCCTCTCAAGGCGAAGCCTTGCGCGAGGCGGGCGGGTGCTGCGCGCGCCGCACGGTTTTCTTCGGCAACTTTCAGATCATCGGGGTGACCAAAGACATCGCGGCCTGAACTCAGACCGGGGTCAAATCGCCAGCGGGTCCACATCGACCGCCCAGCGTATCAGGCCCCGTCCCTCGGGCTGTTGCCGGGTGGCGTGCAGCACGCCCTGCCAGGCGCTCAAAAAGCGCTGCAGCGCGGCGCGCGACGGGCTCTCGATCAGCATCTGGGCGCGTTCCACGTTGGCCACGCGCTGCATGCTCATCGGCACCGCCGGATAGAGGGTGATGTGCTGGCTGATCTGTGCGCTGTCGGGCATGGACGCCGCCGCCGCGCTGGCCGCCGTCAAAAAGCCCTGCGCCACTTCCTGCGTGCGCGCCTCGGCCCGCACCAGCGCCTGAAAACTGAAAGGCGGCATCGCCGCTTGCGCGCGTTCCTTGAGCTGCTGCGCGGCAAAAGCCGGGAAATCGTGCCGTTTCAAGGCCTCAAACAGCGGGT
The DNA here is from genome assembly GCA_021731215.1 of Rhodoferax sp. Taxonomy (GTDB): domain Bacteria; phylum Pseudomonadota; class Gammaproteobacteria; order Burkholderiales; family Burkholderiaceae_C; genus Rhodoferax. The sequence goes on along the minus strand of JAKFXU010000129.1, from coordinate 2,463 downwards.
GTTGGGGGTGAAAAGTCTGCAGCCACATCTCGCTCTGGCTGCTAATGCCGGCATCGCGCCCGGCCCGGCCCGCCGCCTGCAGCAGCAAGCTGAACAGGCGCTCGGGCGCGCGGAAATCGCTGGAAAACAGCGCGTTATCGGGGTTGACGGCGGCCACCAGCGTGATGCGGCGAAAGTCGTGCCCCTTGGCAATCATCTGGGTGCCGACCAGCACATCGATCTCGCCCGAGTGCACGCGCGCCAGCTGGGATTCGAGCTCGCCCTTGAGCCGGGTGCTGTCGGCGTCAATGCGGGCGATGCGCACCGGTTCGCCCTCGGGACATTGCTCGGACACCGAGTTGGGGCGCCGCACCTGGATCAGCAACTCGGCCAGGTGTTCTTCCAGCCGCTCGGTGCCGCGGCCCAGGGGCGCAATGTCGGGGTTGCCGCAGGCCGGGCAGGCGCGCGGCACGCGCTCGGTAAAACCGCAGTGGTGGCAGCGCAGCGTACGGTCGATCTTGTGAAACACGCGGTAGGCGCTGCAGTGCGGGCATTCGCTTTTCCAGTCGCAATCGGTGCAATGCAGCACCGGCGCATAGCCGCGCCGATTCAAGAACACCATGCTTTGTTCGCCGCGCGCCACCCGTTGCACGATGGCGTCGAGCAGCGGCGGCGAAAACACACACTTTTTGGGCTGGTGGTTCATGTCGACCCGGCGCACCAGCGCAAAACCGGTGCCGCTGGCGGGCGCGGCGGCGTCGACGCCGATGCGATTGGGCATCTCCAGTCGCACGTAGCGCCCGCCCTCGGCCGGCGGGCGGCTGTGGTGCCAGCTCTCCAGCGAGGGTGTGGCCGAGCCCAGCAGCACCTTGGCGCCGTCCAGGCGGCCCCGGTACACCGCCAGATCGCGCGCCGAGTAGCGCGCGCCTTCCTGGCTCTTGTAGCTGGGGTCGTGCTCTTCGTCCACGATGATCAGCTTGAGATTGGGCAACGAGGCAAACACCGCCATGCGCGTGCCCAGCACGATGCGGGCCGCGCCGCCGTGGGCGCCGAGCCAGCTTTTGAGGCGCTGCGCCGGCGTCATGCCGCTGTGCAGCGAGACCAGCGCGTGCTCGCCGTAACGCGGGTTGAAGCGCGCCCTGAAACGCGCTTCGAGCTGCGGCGTGAGGTTGATCTCGGGCACCATCACCATGGCCTGGGCGCTGGGGTCGCGCGCCAGCAACTGCTCGACGCTGTGCAAATAGACCTCGGTCTTGCCGCTGCCGGTGGCGCCAAACAGCAAAAACGGACCGGCGGCTTGATCAAAGCCGGCAATCGCGGCGCGTTGCTCGGCGCTCAGCCTGACTGAATCAGACGCGGGTGGCGGGGCGCTGGCGTCGGAGCCGGCGCTGTGGGCGTGCCGTTTCAGCCGGCGCGCCAGTTGCAGGGTGTTGAGCTCGCGCAACTGGGGGGGCAAGGCCGCCAGCGCCACTTCGCCCAGGGAGCGCTGGTAATAGTGGGCGGCAAACGTCACCAACTGGCGCCAGGCCGGGCTCAGCGGGGCAAGGTCGTCCAGCGGGCTGGAAATCGAGCGCAATTTTTGGGGATCAAACGCAGCCGCGCCCGAGTCAGGCGGGCTGTCCCACACCACACCCAGCAGCTCGCGCTTGCCAAAGGGCACGCGCACCAGGGTTCCGGCTGCAAGTGCCTGCTCACTCAAGTAGCTCAAGGGTCCGGCCAACTGGCTGTGGACCGGGGTGTGCAGCAGGACCGGCAGCAAGCGGCTCATGCCAGGGTAGACCTTGCGCTGCGAAGTTGATGTGAACTTGCGGAAAAGGCTTTAAGTCTTTGATTCATAAACGATTTGATCAACATCCCGAATTTCTGTGGATAACTTTGTTGATATGTTGTCTGCAGTGACTCCCAGCCCATGCAAATCAAGGCTTTCACTGAATTGCACACAAAAAAAGCAAATTTAAAAATCGTTATAAATCAACAACTTACGGTAGCTATCGGATTTGTAGCGAAGACCCGGAAAGAAACGGTCTCTGGCGCAGTGCAGCAAAATTTTTGTGCATAAGTCAGTCCTCGCCAACCGAAACCGGGCCTAAAAAATGCTAGGCCTTTGGTGCCGGAGAAAACCAAGAGCGCATCTGGCGCGAGTGCTGGTGTACCGCTTGCACCAGTGCCGCCACATTTTCGGGGTGTGTGTGCTGACTTATGCCGTGGCCCAGGTTGAAAATATGCGTGGGACCGGTGCCGGCGCCGGTGTGCGGCGTGCCAAAACTGTTGAGCACCTTGGCTACTTCAGCCTGAATTTGCGCGGGAGAGGCAAACAAGGCATTGGGGTCGATATTGCCTTGCAGCGCCTTGTGCTGACCGACCAGCAGGCGCGCCTTGGCCAGGTTGACGGTCCAGTCCAGTCCCAGCACGTCGCAGTCGAGCTGGCCCATTTCTTCCAGCCACAGCCCGCCGCCCTTGGTGAAGACGATGCGCGGGATGCGC
>JAKFXU010000126.1 GCA_021731215.1 Rhodoferax sp. | reverse complement strand
CGGCAAGAAGGTCCAGAGCGCGCCCATCACCAGCGGGGCGCCGCGGCCCCGCCCAGCGGCCAGCAAGCGGGCGCCGGCCCAGATTTTGCGGCCGACCTGCTCAAGCCAGACCGGTTGCTGTGCGTTCCACAGCAACAGCAGGCCCAGTGCAAACGTAGCCACATGGAACAACGTCCACACCGGGCGCAGCGCGGCCGATTGGACCGTCAGCCAGCCCAGACCCTGCATCGAGGCCGCCGCCAACGCGCCCAAGGCGGAGTAACCCATGACCCGCCCGGCCTGGAAACTCCACATGGCTGTGTTTTTGCGCGGGCCGGCGGCTTGCCCAATACCGGCGCAGGCCGCGCCACACATGGCGATACAGTGGGGGCCGCCAACCAGGCCCATCAGCAGCGCCGTCAGCGCAAGAGAAGATTGCATCCGCCGATGCTAAATGATCTTGGAAAAACGAGCGCGCACGCTGTCAATCTGCAAATAGCGATCAAACACCATGGCCACCGCGCGCACAAAAAACCAGCCAGTGGGCGTGATTTGAATGCCGGAGTCGTCCAGCGTCACCAGCCCCTGCTCGGCCAGCTCGTGCAAGGTCTCCATTTGAGCGGCAAAGTAACTGCGGAAATCGACCAGATAGCCCAGCTCGATCGATTCGAAAATGACTTCGCCCTGGCACATCAGGGCCATGATGACGGCGCGACGCACCAGATCGTCGCGCGACAGCGCCAGACCGCGCATCACCGGAAATTGGCCCTGATCCAGCGCGTCGTAATACGCTTCGAGTGTCTTGGCATTCTGGCTGTAGGCGGCCCCGATGCGGCCAATCGATGACACACCCAGACCGATCAAATCGCAATCGGGGTGCGTGCTGTAACCTTGGAAATTGCGATGCAAACGGCCCTGGCGCTTGGCCACCGCGAGTGGATCGGTGGCCAGGGCAAAGTGGTCCATGCCGATGTACACATAGCCGGCCGCCACGAAAGTGGAGCGCGCGCGCGACAGCATGGCGACCTTGGCCGCGCCACTGGGCAACTCGACCGTGGCAATGCGGCGCTGGGGCTTGAAGCGTTCCGGCAAGTGGGCATAGGCATACAGGGCAATGCGCTCGGGTCGCAACGCCACCACCTGCGCCAGCGTGCGGTCAAACGACTCGGGGGTTTGCAGCGGCAGTCCATGGATCAAATCGATATTGATGGAGTCGAAGTCGCGCTGGCGTGCCGCCTGCACCAGCGCAAAAACCTGCTCCGCCGCTTGCACCCGATGCACTGCTTTTTGCACCTCGGGATCGAAATCCTGGACACCGAAGCTCAAACGGTTGAAACCCAGCTCGGCCAGGGTGTCGAGCCGGGAGGCGTCCATGGTGCGCGGATCGATCTCGATCGAGTATTCACCACCGGGGGCCAAGGTAAAGTTGCGGCGCAACATGCCCATCAGCTCGCGCAGTTCGTTGTCCGACAGAAAGGTCGGTGTGCCGCCACCCAGATGCAGTTGCGTCACCGTTTGCCCGACACCCAGATACGCCGTGTGCAGGTCGACCTCGCGGCTCAGGTAGCGCAGATAAGGGACGGTGCGATCATGGTGCTTGGTAATGATCTTGTTGCAGGCGCAGTAGTAGCACAGCGATTCACAAAAAGGGATGTGAACATAGAGCGATAGCGGCAGCGTCATGGCGGCCGCCCCGGAGCGCCGCTGCTTCAGGGCCTGGGCATAGTCCCCGGCTGAAAAAGCCTCGACAAAGCGATCTGCCGTAGGGTAGGAAGTGTAGCGCGGCCCGGCGACGTCAAAGCGACGCAACAAGTCTTCGGAAACCGGCTCAGCAACAGCTGCATTCATGAATAGTCCTTGGCATACACGCCTACTTTGCCCCCAAAGGCATAAAAGGCAGTTGATTTACATCAAATGAAGCAATGATCCAAATCCCCCGAATATATTGATCCATATCAGGCCCCTAGCTCAATTAGTGCCAAAATCGCCACCATGAACCCCCAAACCATCAAAGTCGCCTGTTCCAACTGCAACTTGCGGGAACTGTGCATGCCGATCGGCTTGAGTGCGGAAGAATTGGACCGCATTGACGATATGGTTGCCGCGCGGCGCAAGATCAAGCGCGGCGCGACGCTGTTTTGCAATGGCGAAAAATTCACCAGTCTGTATGCCATCCGCACCGGTTTCTTCAAGACCTGCGTGGCGTCGGAAGATGGGCGCGATCAGGTCACCGGATTTCAAATGGCGGGCGAAGTCATCGGGCTCGACGGCATCGTCAACGAGCATCACACCTGCGATGCGGTCGCGCTGGAAGACGCTGAGGTCTGCGTCATGCCCTTTGAGCGCATTGAAGAACTGTCCAGAGCAGTGAGCTCGCTGCAACGCCATGTTCACAAAATCATGAGTCGCGAGATCGTGCGCGAACATGGCGTGATGCTGCTGCTGGGCAGCATGCGGGCCGAGGAGCGTCTTGCCACTTTCCTGCTGAACCTGGTGCAGCGACTGCACGCGCGCGGCTTCTCGCAATCAGAGTTGATACTGCGCATGACGCGTGAGGAAATCGGCAGCTTTCTGGGCTTGAAATTGGAAACCGTGAGCCGGACCTTTTCAAGATTTGTGGAAGAAGGCATCGTGGAAGTCAAGCAGCGCCATGTGCGTATTCTCAATACCGACGCTCTGCGCGACATCGTCAATCCCAAAACCCGCAATTGAGTGGTGGCGGCAAGACTGGCCTAGCAAGACCCCGGTTTGGTGCAGGCAGCCGGACGCTGATCGACCGGCAAGGGGCAGCGATTGACCTCGAACGGCGACATGGACAACAGGGTGGTCAGACCGCTCGACACCATGGCCGCGACCCAAAATACAAAAAATGCCGCGGTGTAGATGCCTTGGCGTGACAGCGCCAGCGGTTCGCCCAGCCAGCGCAGCTCTTGTGGATCAAGCAGGGCAAACACCAGCACTTCCAGGATGCAGGCCACCAGAAAGGCGGGCCAGGCGATCCACATCATTCGTTGTGACAACATCGGGGATCTCCGGTGAGTTGGGCGCAAGCGCCATCAAGGCTTGTGGACGGCCTGGGGCGGCGCCAGCACGCCGGTCTGGGCATGGTTGCGCGCCTGTACCGCCGGCGCCAGACTGGCGGCAGTGGCCGCATCGCCCAGGGTCTGGTTGATGTTGATGCCCTGGCGGTAATAGTCCCGGCTCACCAGCGGATCGGGCCGGCTCAGTGCCAGATAGAGCGTGACAAAACTGGCGACCACCACCAGCGCCGGGCCGGCCAGCACCAGCCAGACGTAGCCAAACTTCCACCAGGGTGCGGTCGAGTCAAGTGTGTTGTGTTGCATCAACAATCCTTATTTTGGAATCAAAAAAATGGAGGCTTCGATCACCCGACCCGGCGCGTCGAGCGACTCGATTTCAAACTGAATCGGGTGCGTGCCCGCTGGCGCCGCCTCAAACGGCAGTTGCACCCGCACGGCAACCCGGCGCGATTGGGTTGACGCCACCATCACCACATTTTCCGAGCCCAGCACCAGACCGGGCAGGCCCGAGGCGGTGATGCGGTAGCGCTGCGGCGACTCGGTTGCGTTCATGACCTGCAGTTGGTAAACGTTCTCTATCTTGCCAGCCGCCACGATGCGGGCCATGACGCCGCGGTCGCGCACCACGTTGACCTTGAACGGCGTGCGCAGCGACAGGCTGAGCAGCATGGCCGTCACAATGGCGGCCAGAATGGCGGTGTAAACCAGCACCCGCGGGCGCAGCACATGGCGCAGGGTTTGTGCCTTGGTCCAGTGCCGGGCCATGGCGTTCTCGGTGGTGTACTTGACCAGACCGCGCGCGTAGCCCATCTTGTCCATCACCGTGTCGCACACATCGGCGCAGGCGCCACAGCCAATGCACTCGTACTGCAGGCCTTTGCGAATATCAATGCCGGTCGGGCAGACCTGCACGCACAGCGTGCAGTCGATACAGGCGCCCAGCTTGAGCGCCTGGGCGTCGGCCTTGCGCGCGCGCGCGCCGCGTGGCTCACCGCGCTCGGCGTCATAGGTCACGATCAGGGTGTCTTTGTCAAACATGGCGCTTTGGAAGCGCGCGTAGGGACACATGTGCAGACACACCTGCTCCCGCATGAAACCGGCATTGCCATAGGTGGCAAAGCCGTAAAAAAGGGTCCAGAACACTTCCCACGAGCTCATGTTGAGCTGCACGAATGCCACCCCAAGTTCCTTGATGGGAGTGAAATAGCCGACAAAGGTCAACCCGGTCCACAAGGCCAGCGCCAACCACAGCAAGTGCTTGACTCCTTTGCGCCTGAACTTGTCGAAGGTCCAGGCTTTCGCGTCGCGGCGCATGCGCGCCGAACGATCGCCCTCCACTTTCTTTTCAATCCAGAGGAACATCTCGGTGTAAACCGTCTGGGGGCAGGCATAACCACACCACAGGCGCCCGGCCACTGCGGTAAAAAGGAACAGCGACAGCGCTGAAACGACCAGCAACCCGGCCAGATAAATAAAGTCCTGCGGGTACAGCACCAGCCCGAAGATGTAAAAGCGCCTTGCGCCCAGATCGAACAGCACCGCTTGGCGCTGCCCCCACTCCAGCCACGGCAGGCCATAAAACACCAACTGGGTCAGCATCACCATGCCCCAGCGCCAGCGGGAGAACAGCCCCGAGACACTGCGGGGATGGATCTTTTCATGCGGCGCGTACGGGGAAATCATCACTCCTGGCGCCTCCGGCGCGCCCTGCGGCGCCTCAGGCGGCGCAGGGCCCTCTTGCGCCACGATCGGTATGACCTTGCGCGGCCCGGATTGCCGGCTGTTCAAATCTGCTCTTTCTAACAATCAGTGGCGCTGGCACTACCCGGCTTACTTGGCCGTGGCGCCAGCCTGATTGGAAAGCCCCCAGACGTAGGACGCCAGCACATGAATCTGGGCCTGGCTCAACTTGTCGGCCTGGGGCGGCATCTGGTTGACGATGCCACCATTGATGATGGCAACAATAGCCGCCGCGCCAGAACCATGCAACGACACAGCATCCGTCAGGTTCGGCGCGCCCAGCGCCGGGTTACCCTTGCCGTCAATACCATGACAGGCCGCACAGGCCCCGAATTTTGTCTTGCCCAGCGCGGCCTGAACCGAATCGTGCGGACTGGCGGACAGGCTCAAAACATACTGCGCCACGTTTTTGACGTCTTCTGCACCACCGACTGCCGCCGCCATCGGCGGCATGTTGCCGCTACGGCCCTTGGTAATCGATTCGATGATGGTGGCTGGCGCACCGCCATACAGCCAGTCAGCGTCGGCCAGATTCGGAATACCCTTGTTGCCGTGGGCATCGGAGCCATGACACTGGGAGCAGTTGTTCATGAACAGACGCTCGCCAATAGCCATCGCCTGCGAATCCTTGGCTACCTGCTCAGGCGGCATGGCGGCAAACCTGGCGTACAAAGGCGCGATCTCCGCGTTGCCCTTGTCCACCTCAGCCTGGTGCTGGCTGATCGAGGTCCAACCCAATTTGCCAGCGTAAGCGCCCAGCCCTGGATACAGGGCCAGATAAACCAGGGAAAAAACGATGGTGATGACGAACAACCACACCCACCAACGCGGCAAGGGGTTGTTCATCTCGCGCAAATCGCCATCCCACACGTGACCGGTGGTGTTGTCACTGGCAGTCATGGCGCGGGCTTTGCCAGAAAACCACAGTAGCAGCAGACAGGCCAGAATGCTGACGATAGTCGTCACGGCGATGAACATCGGCCAAAAATTGCTTGTGAAGTCGCTCATTTTTTATCCTTATGCTTTTAATGCGGTTCGTCAGTCTTGCTCGAAAGGCAGGTTCGCGGCCTGCTCGAAATCAGCCGCATTGCGGCGTGAATAGGCCCAGACAACGATGCCAATGAAGGTGATAAAAGCCGCCACCGTGGCGATGGAGCGCAGCGTGTTGATGTCGAGTTCCATATAAAACTTCTCCCGTTTACTTGACCGAGGTTCCCAAAACCTGCATGTAGGCAATCAGCGCATCGACCTCCATCTTGCCCTTGACCTCTTGCGCAGCCTTGGCAATCTGCTCATCGGTATAAGGTACGCCCACGGTGCGCAAGGCCCTCATGTGGGCGGGCATGGCCTCAGCATCGACCGCGTTCTTGAGCAACCAGGGATAAGCCGGCATATTCGATTCAGGCACCAGATCGCGTGGGTTGTTAAAGTGGTCACGGTGCCACTGATCGCTGTACTTGCCGCCGACGCGGTGCAGGTCCGGACCGGTGCGCTTGCTGCCCCACTGGAAGGGATGGTCGTAGACAAATTCACCCGCCACCGAATAGTGGCCATAGCGCAGGGTTTCGGAGCGAAACGGTCGGATCATCTGCGAGTGACAGCCGTAGCAGCCCTCTCGAATATAGACGTCACGCCCCGCCAACTGCAAGGCGGTTAGAGGCTGCAGGCCCTTGACCGGTTCGGTAGTGGTTTTCTGGAAGAACAGCGGAACAATTTCCACCAAGCCGCCCACCAGCAACACCAGCAGGATCAAAACGATCATCAGGAAGTTGTTGGTCTCGATTTTTTCATGCGACAGTCCGCCGCTTGCTTTGTTGTCAGCCATGGTGTTTTCCTTCTCAGGCGTGGGCCATAGCGGCCGGAATGGTCACGGTAACGGAGCGACCGTTGGTCACTGTCTTGTAGGTGTTCCAGAGCATGACCAACATGCCACCGAAGTAAAGCAGGCCACCCAACAAGCGCAGAACATAGTACGGGAACGTCGCTTTGACCGACTCGACAAAGGTGTAGGTCAAGGTGCCGTCGGCGTTGATGGCGCGCCACATCAGACCCTGCATCACGCCGGCGATCCACATCGCGGCGATGTAAATAACAATGCCGATCGTCGCCGTCCAAAAATGAATTTCAATCGCCTTCACGCTGTACATCTGCTTCTGGCCAAACAGGCGTGGAATCAGGTAGTACATGCTGCCCATGGTCACCAGACCGACCCAGCCCAAGGCCCCTGAGTGCACGTGGCCGACGGTCCAGTCGGTGTAGTGCGACAGCGCGTTGACGGTCTTGATCGACATCATCGGACCTTCAAAGGTGGACATACCGTAAAACGACAGCGACACGATCAGGAAGCGCAGGATCGGATCGTCGCGCAGTTTGTGCCAGGCACCCGACAGCGTCATGATGCCGTTGATCATGCCGCCCCAGCTCGGTGCCAGCAAAATCAGGGAAAACACCATGCCGACCGATTGCGTCCAGTCAGGCAGGGCTGTGTAATGCAAGTGATGCGGGCCGGCCCACATGTAGGTGAAGATCAGCGCCCAGAAGTGGACGATCGACAGGCGGTAGGAGTAGACCGGTCGCTCGGCCTGCTTCGGAATGAAGTAATACATCATGCCCAGAAAGCCCGCCGTCAGCAAGAAACCTACTGCGTTGTGGCCATACCACCACTGAATCATGGCATCCTGCACGCCGGCATAGGCCGAGTAAGACTTCATGTAGCCGGCCGGAATGGCGGCACTGTTGACCAGGTGCAGCAAAGCCACGGCAATGATGAAAGCGCCAAAAAACCAGTTGGCAACGTAGATATGGCGAACTTTTCGGGTGCCGATGGTGCCAAAAAATACGATGGCAAACGACACCCAGACCAGCGTGATCAGGATGTCAATCGGCCACTCCAGTTCGGCATATTCCTTGCCGCTGGTGTAGCCCATTGGCAGCGAAACCGCCGCCGCCACAATCACCAGTTGCCAGCCCCAAAAAGTGAAGGCGGCCAGTTTGTCACCAAAGAGGCGCACCTGGCAGGTGCGCTGCGCCACGTAATAGGCCGAGGCGAACAAACCACAGCCGCCAAACGCAAAAATCACGGCATTGGTGTGCAAGGGACGCAAGCGCCCGTAACTGAGCCAGGGAACGCCGAAGTTGAGCTCGGGCCAAGTCAGTTGTGCGGCGATGATCACGCCGACCAGCATCCCGACCACGCCCCAGACCACGGTCATGATGGCAAACTGCCTGACGACCTTGTCGTTGTAGGTAGTTGCTTGCGCATTGGGAAATATCATTTTCACCTCTTCTTGGTTTGTTTCGCATCATTTTCTACTGCCGGCATTTTCTGGCTAAAAATCAAAAAAAACCCTGACACGCGTCAACCTTGCAGTTCAATTCGCAACGAATTGACAAAACCAAGG
>JAKFXU010000208.1 GCA_021731215.1 Rhodoferax sp. | reverse complement strand
GTTCGGTGTTCTGCCCCTATGGCATCGACACCGCCGAGGTCACCATGGCGGCGCGCGAGATCATGGACTCGATCGGCATGGGGCAAAAGTACTCGAACGAGATCATCGGCAAGGTGCACCGCATCGGCAACAACCTGGGCATCCCGGGTCCGGCGCTGGAGAACACGCTCGAAGGCCTGGAAGAAGATACCAAGGACGAGACCGGGCTGGACATCAAATTCCCGCTCGACGTCAAGGGCGCCGAGGTACTGCTGATCACGCCATCGGCCGACTTCTTTTCCGAGCCGCACGTCGAGAGCCTGATCGGCTACGCCAAGGTATTCCACGCGGCGGGCATCAGTTGGACGCTGAGCTCGCACGCCTCGGAGGCCGGCAATTTCGGCCTGTTCATTGGCAACTACGAGCAGATGCGCAACATCTCGCTGCGGGTGCGCGAGGCCGCGCTTGAATTGGGCGTCAAGCGCATCGTCGTCGGCGAGTGCGGTCACGCCTGGCGCGTCGCCTACAGCTACTGGAATACCTTGATCGGCCCGTTCGACTATCTCGATCAGCGCTACCCGGTGCCCCAGCACATCTGCGAGCTCACCGACGACCTGATTCAGCGCGGCGCGCTCCAGTTCGACAAAGAGGCCAACGACAGCCGCATCATCACCTTCCATGATTCGTGCAACGTGGCGCGCGCCTCGCGCATGGGCAATATGCCCGGTGGGCAGTTCATCATCCCGCGGCGCATCATCAGCTCGGTGGCCAACCATTTTCATGACATGGCACCCAACACCATTCAGGAGGGTACCTTCTGCTGCGGCGGCGGCGGCGGTCTGCTGACCGACGACCTGATGGAACTGCGCGTCAAGGGCGCCCTGCCGCGCATGGAAGCCTTGAAGGACGTGGTGGACGATCACGGCGTCAACTTCATGGCCACCATCTGCGCCATTTGCAAAGCCCAGTTCACCAAGGTATTGCCCTACTACGGCTTCGACATGAGCATGGTGGGCGGCGTCCACCAGTTGGTCAGCAAGGCGATCCGCCTGGGCGACAAATAGCCCAGGGTCTGAACGCCATCACAAATATCAGGAGACTCCAATATGTCCACGCCCACCCCAGCCACCAGCGCCCAGCCGCTCAACTTTCGCCGTTACAAGGATGGCGAAACCCAGTTGTCATCCTGGCAAAAAGAAATTTTTGATGCGGGCCACTCCCACAAGTGCCCCACCTACATTCAAAGCGCGCCACCGTGCCAGGGCAGTTGCCCGGCCGGCGAGGACATTCGCGGCTACCTCAATATCGTGCGCGGCATCGAGAAGCCGCCCACCGGCATGCTGTGGCAGGAGTACGCGTTTCGCCGCCTGACCGAGGCCAACCCCTTCCCCTCCGTCATGGGCCGGGTCTGTCCGGCACCGTGCGAATCGGGCTGCAACCGCAACCAGGTGGAGGACTTCGTCGGCATCAATTCGGTCGAGCACTTTCTGGGTGACTACGGCATCGCCAACAAACTGGCCTACCCCAAGCCGGCCGCCTTGACCGGCAAAAAAGTCGCCGTGATCGGCGGCGGCCCCGCTGGTTTGTCAACCGCCTACCAACTCGCGCTCAAGGGCCACGAAGTCACGCTGTTCGACGAACGCGCCGAGCTCGGCGGCATGATGCGCTATGGCATTCCGGGCTTTCGCACGCCGCGCGATGTGCTCGACGCCGAAATCCAGCGCATTCTGGATCTGGGTATCCAAACGCGCATGAACTGCCGCATCGGCACCGACATCAGCATGGCGCAGATTCGCGCCGACTTCGACGCCGTGTTCCTGGGCCTGGGTGCCCAGGCTGGCCGCGCCCTGCCGGTGGAAGGGGCCGACGCCCCCAACTGCGTCACCGCCACCTCCTTCCTCAAGGCCTTCAACGACGGGCGCCTGCGCCATGTCGGCAAGCGCGTGGTGGTGGTCGGTGGCGGCGATACCTCGATCGACGTGGCCACCGTGGCGCGCCGGCTCGGCCACATCGACAAGGTGCACGAGTCGGACCGGCCCGAGCACGCCATTGCCGGCCATGTGGCGCACGATGTGGCGGAGGTGTCGGCGCGCCAGGGCGCCGAGGTCACGCTGACCTCGATCTTTGCCGTGGACAAGATGCAGGCCACCAAACACGAGGTGGAGCAAGCCCTGGCTGAAGGCATTGCGATTCGCGGCGGCATGACCCCGGTGGCGGTGCTGCGCGGGCCCGATGGCCGCGCCACCGCGCTGCGCCTGATGCGCTGCGAAGCAAAAATCGTGAGCGGTCGGCTTGAGATCAAGACCATCGAAGGCACCGAAGAAGACATTCCCGCCGACTTGATCGTCTCGGCGATTGGCCAGGCGGTCGATTTCACCGGCCTGGACGAGTTCAACAATGGCAAGGGCGCCATCAACAGCGACAAGAACTACCAGGTGCAGGGGCAACCCGGCTGCTTCGTCGGCGGCGACGTGGTGCGCCCGCATTTGCTGACCACGGCCATCGGCCACGGCGCCATTGCAGCCGAAGGGATTGACCGCTTTTTGCAAAATGAGCCGCTGGAGAAGCGCCCCAAGATCGACGTCCATGCCTTCGATCTGAAACGCAAGATGCTGGAAAAAGGCTATGCTTTCAGTGAAGTGCATGAACCGATTCGCGGCACCGACAAGAGCACGGCGGCGATTCACAATTTCGACAACCGCTCCGACCGCTATGTGATTTCACACAAGGAATTGTTCCTGGGACACTTCCCCTATGTCGCGCGCAACCGGCGCGGCACCGTCACGCTGACGGCGGAACAGGCCCTGAACAACTTCGATGAGCGCTTGCAGGCCCTGGTCGAAGCGCAGGCGGTGGCAGAAGCCAAGCGCTGCATGAGCTGCGGCCAGTGCTTCGAGTGCGACAACTGCGTGGTCTATTGCCCGCAGGTCGCGGTGTTCAAGGTGCCCAAGTCAAAATCCACGATTGGCCGCTACGTCGACACCGACTACAACAAGTGCATCGGCTGCCACATCTGCGCCGACGTCTGCCCCACCGGCTACATCCAGATGGGCCTGGGGGACTAGCCAGATGGCACGACTTGCTGCGGTCTCAATGGCGCGCGTGCGGCAACTGCTGGGCGTCGCCCTGCTGCTGGCGACCAGCCTGGCCAGCGCCGCCGGCGCGGGTGCGGCCGCTCGGGTGCCCCAACCGGTGATCGAGGCGGCCAGCGGCGGTCAATGCGTGGCCGAGCCGGCCTTCATGCGGCGCAACCACGCGGCACTGCTCAAGCACCAGCGCGACGACACCCTGCGCGGCGGCATCCGCAGCGCCAAGTACGCCCTGAAAGACTGCATTGCCTGCCACGCCAGTAAAACGACTAACAGCGTCGCGGCCGCCCCCAGCAACTTCTGCCAAAGCTGCCACACTTATACCGCCGTGAAGATCGACTGCTTCGGCTGCCACGCCAGCCAACCCGCTGCATCCATCCATCCATCGCTGTCCCAGGGCAAGCCATGAAGCACGACCTTCCCCCCCCATCCAGCGCAGCGGCTGATGCCAAGTCCAGCCGGCGCGGTTTTCTGGGCGTGGCAGCCGCCGGCCTGGCCGGTGTGCTGCTGGCCCCGGGCGTGCGCCTGATCGAAATCGCCCAGGCCGCCACGCCTGCTGGCGCCCTCAGCCCGGGCGCCAGCAACAAGGTGCGCTGGGGCATGCTGATTGACAGCAGCAAGTGCGCCAGCGGCTGCACCGACTGCGTCAGCGCCTGCAACACCGAAAATGGTCTGTCCGGCGGCACGCTCAGCACCGATTCGCAGTGGATTCGCAAGATCGAAATCAAGGAACTGCGCACCGGCAAAACCCAGTCGCTGCCGATGATGTGCCAGCACTGCGCCGAGCCGCCCTGTGTCGACGTCTGTCCCACCGGCGCGTCGTTCAAGCGCGCCGACGGCATCGTGCTGGTGGACAAGCACACCTGCATTGGTTGCCGCTACTGCGTGATGGCCTGCCCCTACAAGGCGCGCTCCTTTGTGCATGAACCCCTGAGCAACCAGAAGCCCGACGTGCCGCGCGGCATGGGCACCGTCGAGGGCTGCACCCTGTGCGTGCACAAGGTGGACCGGGGCGAACAACCGGCCTGCTCAAGCGCCTGCTCGGCGGCCGGGCACGGCGCGATGCTGTTTGGCGACCTGAACGACCCGAACAGCGAAATCTCCAAACGCGTGGCCAGCTACCCCTCGCGCCAGATTCGCGAAGACCTGAACCTCGACACCGGCGTACGCTACAGCGGCATTTGAAGCAAAAGGGCCTGACTCATGAAAATCATGTTGCGTGAACTGCAAGGCAGCAGCCCCGGCTACTACGCTCTGTTGGCCGCCCTGGCGCTGGTGACGCTGCTCGGCCTGGGGGCGGTCTGGGTGATGGAACACCAGGGCCATATCGTCACCGGCATGAACAACCAGATCGTCTGGGGTTTGCCGCACGTGTTCGCGGTATTTCTGGTGGTGGCGGCATCCGGTGCGCTGAACGTGGCCTCGATGGCCTCGGTCTTTGGCAAGACCGAGCTCAAGCCGCTGGCCCCGCTGTCGGCTTTGCTGGCACTGGCCTTGCTGCTGGGTGGCTTGACGGTGTTGATGCTCGATCTAGGGCGGCCCGACCGGTTGATCGTGGCCATGACGCATTTCAATTTCAAGTCCATCTTTGCCCTGAACATCTTCCTTTATTCGGGCTTCATGGGTTTTGTCATCGCCTACCTCTGGACCATGATGGAGCGGGGCATGAACCGCTATACGCCGCTGGCGGGCCTGTTCGCCTTTGTCTGGCGCCTGGCGCTGACTACCGGCACCGGTTCCATCTTTGGTTTTCTGGTAGCTCGGCAAGCGTATGACTCGGCTCTGCTGGCGCCCTTGTTCGTCGCCCTGTCGCTCAGCTATGGTTTGGCCGTCTTCGTGCTGGTGCTGATGCTGGCCTGCCAGGGCAGTGGCCGTGCGCTGGGCGATGCGCTGATGGCACGCTTCGCGCGGCTGCAACTGATCTTCATCGCCGCCGGGCTCTACTTCGTGCTGGTCTACCACCTGACCAATCTGTACTTCACCAAGCATCACGACTTCGAGCGCTTCATTTTGCTCGAGGGCGGCCTCTACACCGCCCTGTTCTGGCTCGGCCAGGTGCTGCTGGGCGGCCTGCTGCCGATGCTGTTGCTGCGCCATCCCCACATCGGCCAACTGCGCGGGCGCATCGCGGCCAGCGCTGCGCTGGTGGTGGGCGGTGGCTTTGCCCAGATGTACGTCACCATCATCGGCGGGCAAGCCTTCCCGATCGTGATGTTTCCGGGGCGCCAGGTCAGCAGCAGTTTTTTTGACGGCGTGGTGGGCAGCTACGCGCCCAGCCTGCCCGAGTGGCTGTTGGGCTTGGGCGGCGTTGCCATCGCAGGTCTGATCGTGCTGCTGGCGCTGAAGCTAATGGGCTTCTTACCGGAGCGCCTGGACGACGCAGCGCTGCAGGGCAGCAAGGCATGAGACCGGTGACGGGTGCAAGAGGGGAGCCTCATTGGGCCGCGTGTTGGAAGGTGGAGCGTGCCGCTTCACGGATTGAAGCGCAGGTGTTGGTAGTTCGTAGGGTGGGCAAAGCGCAGCGTGCCCACCCGACCCGGTTCCTCAACGCGGCGCGTGTACTTCATGCCTTAAAACACAAGGCCCAATGCAGGCTCCCCTGTTCGCCCCGGCGGGGGGGGAAATACACCGTCCCGCAGGATGCGAACCGGGGAACAAGCCCCATTCGGAGAGAAAAGGTACAGCAGCAGTGTCACGCTTTTTGATTTCGGCTGCGCACAAGTCGTCCGGCAAGACCACCATCACGGTCGGCCTGTGCGCCGCCCTGTCGGCGCAGGGTCTGGCGGTGCAGCCGTTCAAGAAGGGGCCGGACTACATCGACCCGATGTGGCTGACCCAGGCCAGCGGGCGCGACTGCTTCAACCTGGACCCGTTCCTGATGACGCCCGAGAGTATTACCGCCTGCTTCACGCGCCACGCCGCAGGGGCCGACCTCAGCATCGTGGAAGGCAACAAGGGTTTGTACGACGGGCTGGCGCTGGACGGCAGCAACAGCAACGCCGCGCTGGCGCACTTGCTGGCGCTGCCGGTGCTGCTGGTGCTTGACGCGCGCGGCATGACGCGCGGCATCGCGCCGCTGATCCTGGGCTACCAGGCGTTCGACCGGCGCATCCGCATTGCCGGCGTCATTCTGAACCAGCTCGGCGGCACCCGGCACGAAGCCAAACTGCGCGCCGTCATTGAGCATTACACCGATGTGCCGGTACTCGGCGCCATCGGCCACGACCCGCGCCTGGCGGTGGTGGAACGCCACCTGGGCCTGATGCCCAACCATGAACTCGATGACGCCGCGCAACGCGTGCGCGCCATCGGGGAACTGATCGCCGCGCAGGTGGACTTGGCGCGTGTGTTGCAGATCGCCGCCAGCGCCGCGCCACTGCCCTCGCCACTGCCCGCCCCCGCGCCGCCGCCGGCGCCCGCACGCGTGCGCATCGGCCTGGCGCGCGATAAGGCGTTTGGCTTTTACTACCCGGACGACCTGCTGGCGCTGCAGGCCACCGGGGCCGAGCTGGTGCCATTCGACACCCTGCAAGACCGCTGCCTGCCGGCGGTCGATGGCCTGTTCATCGGCGGCGGTTTCCCGGAAATGTTCATGCCGCAACTGCAGGCCAATACCGCCATGCGCCAGAGCATCCTCGCCGCGATTGAAGCCGGCTTGCCGGTCTATGCCGAGTGCGGCGGCCTGATGTACCTGGCCCGCACGCTGCGCTGGCAGGAGCGCGTGTTTGAGATGGTCGGCGCGCTGGCGGCCGATGTGGTGATGCATGAGCGCCCGGTCGGGCGCGGCTATGTGGAACTGCAAACCAGCGCCAACGCCCCATGGCCAGCCACTTCAAAGGACGCGCCGCAAATGCTGCGCGGCCACGAGTTTCACTACTCCAGCCTGGAAAATGTCGCCCCGGAACTGAAGTTTGCCTACCGCGTGCTGCGGGGTCATGGCATCGACGGCGAGCGCGACGGCATCGTCTACCGCAACGTGCTGGCCTCCTACGCCCACCTGCGCAGCGGCGCCGGCAGCGACTGGGCGCCGCAGTTTGTGGCCTTTGTGCGCGCCCAGCGCAGCGCGTTAATGGCGCCGGCCGGCGCCGCCACGCGAACCGTGCTGGTCAAGGGCCAGCCGATCGCCACTGACGTCGAGGGTTATTTGAAAAATCTGGACGATTGGTCGGAAGACTTTGCCCAGGCTCAGGCCCGCAGCGAACAACTGGAATTAACCGAGGCCCATTGGCAGGTCATCCATTTTCTGCGCGCCTATTACGAGGAACATCGGGTTCAGGCGCAGGTGCGTGCCATGATTTGGCACTTCGCCAAAGCGTGGGGTCCCGAGCGCGGCAATAATCACTACCTGCACCAACTCTTTCCGATTGGTGGGCCGCAAAAGCAAGGCAACCGTTTGGCCGGCCTCTTGAAGACCAAGGGCGAACATTGATGAACCACAGGAGTACCGCATGTTTACATTAACCAGCGCCGCTGCACGGCAAATCCAGCAGGCCGCCAGCGCCAGCAATGCCCAGGAGATGGCGCTGCGCATCGCCGCCCGGGTCGATGGCGATGGCTCGCTGCAATACGGCATGGGCTTTGACGACGCGAAAGACGAAGACATGAAGCTCGACCTCGACGGGGTCGCGGTCGTGATTGGCAACGAGTCCCAGGAATTGCTCGATGACACCGTGCTGGACTACGTCGAACTTGAACCCGGTGAATTCAACTTCATTTTCATCGATGGCCGCCAGACCCAGGACGCACCCGCACCAGCGTCCGGTGGCGGCTGCAGCAGCGGTGGCTGCAGCGGTGGCGGCTGCGCCAGCAAAGGAAACTTGCATTGAAAGCCGAGGCCATGCTCGCCTTGCCCGGCAGCGGGCGCGTTTATCTGGTCGGCGCCGGCCCCGGCGACCCCGAGCTGCTGACCCTGCGCGCGGTGCGCCTGCTGCAGCAGACCGACGTCATCGTCTATGACCACCTGGTGTCGGCGGCGGTGCTGGACTTTGTCTCGCCAACGGCCGAACGCATCTACGCCGGCAAGCGCCGCAACGAACACACCCTGCGCCAGGAGCAGATCAACGCGCTGCTGGTCAAGCTCGCGCGCCAGGGCAAACAAGTGGTGCGGCTCAAGGGCGGCGACCCCTTCATCTTCGGGCG
>JAKFXU010000209.1 GCA_021731215.1 Rhodoferax sp. | reverse complement strand
AGCATCTGGTTGGAGTTGGCGGTGCCGTAAAAGGTGCAGGTGCCGGCGCCGTGATAGGCCGCCTGCTCGGCGGCGAGCAGGGTGTCGCGACTGACCAGGCCCTGCGCGTATTGCTGGCGCACTTTGGATTTTTCGTCGTTCGAGAGCCCCGATGTCATCGGGCCGGCCGGCACAAACACCGCCGGCAAATGGCCAAACTGCAAGGCGCCCATGAAGAGTCCGGGCACGATCTTGTCGCACACGCCCAGCAACAGCGCGGCGTCAAACACGTTGTGGGACAGGCCGACCGCCGTCGCCATCGCAATCACATCGCGCGAGAACAGCGACAACTCCATGCCGTCTTCGCCCTGCGTCACGCCGTCGCACATGGCAGGCACGCCGCCGGCCACTTGGGCGGTGGCGCCGACCGCGCGCGCCGCCGCCCGGATGCGCTCCGGATAGTGCTCATACGGCTGGTGCGCCGAGAGCATGTCGTTGTAGGCGGTGATCACGCCCAGGTTGGGCTGGCGCTCCTGCTGCAGCACCAGCTTGTCATGGGCCGGCATGGCGGCATAGGCGTGCGCCGCATTGGCGCAGCCCAGGCCGCCACGATAGCGGCCCGGTTTTTTGGCGCGGGCCAGCAGGTCCAGGTAGGCTTGGCGTGGTGTGGCGCTGCGCTGCACGATGCGCGCCGTGACTGCGGCCAGGGTGGCGTTCAATGGGGTGGCGGGGGGAGTGTTCATGAGGTGATCCAAAGGGCGAGCGGCGTTTGGGTTTGCTGCAGCAGGTGTGAAATGGGATATTGGTGGCTGGCGCCGCCCCAGGCCAGGCGCAGGGTGGCCAGTTTGTCGGCCCCGCTCACGGGCAGCACGATGTGGCGCGCGCGCAGCAGTTGGGCCAGGGTCTGCGTCACGCGCGGGAACGGCGCGTTGGCGGGCGGCTGCGCCAACTCAATGGCGATACAGGCGTGCGGGTTGTGCCGGTCCAGCGCCGCGCTCAAATTGGAGGCGTGCGGGAACAGCGACGCGGTGTGGCCGTCGGCGCCCATGCCCAGCACCAGCACATCGGCAGTGCCGGCGGCTTGCAGGGCAATGCTGGCCCGTTCGGCTTGCAGCGCGGGTGGCGCCAGCGGCTCATGCGTCTCGGCCACCATCGGCACCAACTGGGCGGCGCGGGCGCGGTCTTGCAGCAAATGGGTTTGCACCAGCCGGGCATTGCTGGCCGGGTGGGTGGCGGGGACGCAGCGTTCATCGGCCAAAGTCACGCGCACGCGCGACCAGTCGATCGGCAGTACGCGCAGCGCTTCAAACAAGGCAATCGGCGACTTGCCGCCCGACACGCTCAGCACGGCCACGCCGCGCGCTTGAATGGCGGCGTCCAGCCGGTACGCAATGTCTTGTGCCAGTTGTGCGTTCACCGTGCCGGGGCTGGCCGTGTGCACCGTGAGATTGGCGCGCGCGGCCGGTAACCAGGCCGGGGAGGGGGCAGTGCCGGTCATCAGGCTTCCTCAAACCAGGACAGGTCTTCCCGCGCCATCAAGGCCGATGACGCCGCCGGCCCCCAACTGCCGGCTGAATAGTTGCGCGGCTTGTCGTCCAGCGCTTGCCAGCCCGCCAGGATCGGTTCGATCCAGAGCCAGGCGGCTTCCAGTTCGTCGCGGCGCATGAAGTGCGTCAAGCGGCCCTTGATCACGTCCATCAACAAGCGTTCATAGGCTTCGGCGCGACGCTTGTCGGAGGATGATTGCAAGTCAAGGCCGAGCTTGACCGGGTGCAGCGTCATGCCGGAACCGGGCTCCTTGACCATCATCTCCAACTGAATCGATTCTTCGGGTTGCAAACGGATGATCAGGCGATTGGGTTGGTGCTTGGCCTCGGTGCCAAAAATCGAAAACGGTTGATCGGCGAATTCGATGATGATTTCAGACTGGCGCTGTTGCAGGCGCTTGCCAGTGCGCAGGAAGAAGGGGACATTGGCCCAACGCGCGTTGTTGATGCGCGCGCGCAAAGCCACAAAGGTCTCGGTGCGGCTGTCGGCCGGCACGTTGTCTTCTTCGAGGTAGCCCTTGACGGCGGCCCCTTCGGAAGCGCCGGCGCTGTATTGGCCACGCACGGTGTCGCGTTTGATGGCGGCCAAATCCATCTTTTGCAGCGAGCGCAGGACTTTGAGTTTTTCATCGCGCACATCGTCGGCGTCGAGCGAGATCGGCGGCTCCATCGCCACGATGCACAGCAGTTGCAGCAGGTGGTTTTGCACCATGTCGCGCAGGGCTCCGGCGCCATCGTAAAACCCGGCGCGCTTGCCCACGCCCACGGTTTCGGCCACCGTGATCTGCACACTCTTGATGTGAGGCGCGCGCCACAGCGGCTCAAAAATGGCGTTGCCAAAACGCAGCACCATCAGGTTTTGCACCGTTTCCTTGCCCAGGTAGTGGTCGATGCGGTAAATCTGTTGTTCGTCAAAGTAGCGTGCCACCTCGGTGTTGATGGCGCGCGCCGAGGCGAGGTCGGTGCCCAGCGGCTTTTCCAGCACCACCCGGGCTTGCGCATCGACCAGGCCAGCGCCCGAGAGCTTGGCGCAAATTTGGGTGAACAGGCTGGGCGCGGTGGCCAGATAGAACACGCGCACGGCCGGCTGGCAACACAGGGTTTTGAGCTTGGCGTAGTCGCCGCCCTGCGTAACGTCCATGCTGATATAGATGAGGCGCGCCAAAAAGTTTTGCCAGTCGCTGGCGCTGAAGGCGCTTGTTTCGATGAAGGCGGGCGAGTGGCTGTCGATGAACGCCAGGTATTCGTCGCGCGTCCAGCTTTGGCGGCCAATGGCGATGATGCGGGCGTCCGCCGCGAGCCGCTTGTGCAAGTGCGCCATGTACAGCGCGGGCAACAGTTTGCGGAACGACAAATCGCCGGCACCGCCAAAAATGACGATGTCGAGTGCGCCAGCGGCTGGGAGATTGGTGGTCATAAGTAGCGTTGGGTGAGAAGCTTGTGTTTCATGGAGCGCAGCAGCAACCGGCCCACGCGTGGCCCGGCGGGGGCCCATGAGGTTGGCGTCGATTTAATCCGATCAAGCATGAGAATAGTGTAATTTAGTTTCCTGTTGTTGGCTAGGAGTAACCATTAATCCTCAATTTTCTTGTAACTTGGTTACATGTTGGCGGCTTGTCTGTGGCCCGGATTGTTGGTTGGTTGATCCGGTTCGACCGTCTCAGGTGCTGCCGCGCGCCATCAGTTCGAAGCCAAGGTCGAGCGAGTTTTCGGTCGGCGTGTCGCCCCGCATGAGGGTCAGCAACATCTGTGCGCTGGTCTCGCCAATGGCCCGCAGCGGGGTGCGCACCGTGGTCAGGGGCGGCACCATCTGGTCGCTGCCGGAGAGGTCGTTGAAGCCGACGATGGCGACGCGCTGGGGCACCGCCACTTGCAGGCGCAAAGCGGCCAGCAGCCCCCCCTGCGCCAGGTCGTCGTTGCAAAAAAAGATGGCGTCCACGTCCGGGCAGGTGCGCAACAGGTGTTGCAGCAATTCACCGCCCAGCCGCATCGACGATGGTTCGGGGCTCAGGAGTTCGAGCCGGGCGTCGTACAGACCGTGCTCGCGCAGGCAGCGCCGGTAGCCTTCGGCGCGCTGCATGGTCCTGGGGTCGAGCTGGGCGGCCACGAAGGCAATGCGTCGCCGCCCGCGCTCCACCAGGTGCCGGGTGATGGCAAGGCCGGCTTCGAGCTGCGAAAAACCGACGCAGTACACCGCCCCGTCCGTGGTGAGTTCCATCAGATGCACGCAGGGAACACCACTGGCCGCAATCAACTGCCGCGCCGTCTCGGTGCGGTCGAAGCCGGTCAGCAGCAGGCCGGCCGGGCGGTGCGCCAGGTAGCTGCGCAGCAGTTGCTCTTCTTCCTCGGGCTGGTAGTGCGTCACGCCGATCAACATCTGGTAGCCGTCGGGTAGCAGGGTGCGGTGCACGGCTTCGAGCACATCGACAAACAGGGTGTTGGACAGCAGCGGCACCAGCACCGGTACCTGCATGCTGCGCTGCGAGGCCAGGGCACGCGCGGCCGGGTCGGGCACATAGCCGAGTTGCTGCGCCGCCTGCTTCACGCGCTCCACCAACTCGGCGGCCACACCGCGCTCGCCGCGCAGTGCGCGCGAAGCGGTGATGGGACTGACCTCGGCCGCGCGGGCCACGTCGCTCAGGGTCATCCGGCCGCTGTGGCGGCGCTTGCGTGTGGTCGATTCCAAGGGTTTTCCCGGTCTATGCAGTCGAAAATATGGCGTTAGGATAGCGCTATCCAAAGACATCTGCCACCCGAACAATTCCTGAATTGCCCCGTATGTTGCCACGAAGTTGCCTTTTGCGGCGGTCAGATGGTGACAGGCCTTCTCTCTTTTTTGACCCAATGGGACAGCGCTACCAAATGAACACACCGCATGAAAACACTTCCCTTGTCGTGATGGGCGTGGCGGGCTGCGGCAAGTCCAGCTTGGGCCAGCTCTGCGCCGAGGCGCTGGGCCTTGCACTGCTGGAAGGCGACGATTTCCATTCCGCCAGCAACGTGAGCAAGATGCGCAGTGGCTGGCCACTGAGCGACGAGGATCGGGCTTCGTGGCTCGATTCCCTGGTCGGCCAGTTGCAGGCGCACCCCCAGGGCGTGGTGCTCACCTGCTCGGCGCTCAAGCAGCGCTACCGCGACCGTCTGCGCGCAGCCACGCCCGGCCTGCGCTTTGTGTTTCTCGACCTCACCCAGGCGCAGGCCAGCGAGCGGGTGGCGGCACGGCCGGCGCACCTGTTTCCGGTGAGCCTGGTGGCCAGCCAGTTCCAGACGCTCGAAAACCCCAGTCAAGAGCCTGGCGTGCTGCGGCTCGACGCGACCCGCCCGCTGCCCGAGTTGGGCGCTGCCGTGGTGCGGTGGCTGCGTGGCGCCCGGACGGCGCAAGCGCAAGCGCAAGAGATCAAGGCATGAACCTGGGCAAACTTCTCAAGCACGGCGTCGAAGCCCTCATGGCCCTGTGCCTGCTGGGCATGGTGCTGGCGGTGTTCGGCAACGTGGTGCAGCGTTACATCTGGGGCAGCGGCTGGGTCGTGTCCGAAGAACTCTCTCGCCTGCTGTTCGTGTGGCTGGTGTGCCTGTCGGCGATACTGGCATTTGGCGAGGGCAAGCATCTGGGTTTTGACCTGGTGACGGCCCGACTCACCGGCCGCAAGGCCGCCGTGCTGCGCTGGCTCTCACGTGGATTGATCGCCCTGGCGCTCTACTATCTGATCGACGGATCCTGGTCGCAGGTGCTGGTGGGCATGGACAGCCGCAGTCCGGTCATGAACTACCCACTCGCGCTGGGTGCGGCGGGCACGCTGGTCATGGGCGGCTGCATGGCGGTGCTGCTGGTGCTGCAATGCTGGCGCGAACTCGCAGGCGAGCCGCCCGCCGAGCCCTTGGGCCCGCACGGGAGCGCGCAGCCATGACGATCACGCTCTTTTTACTGGTCCTGTTTGCGACCATGACGGTGGGCGTGCCGATTGCCTTCGCGCTCATGCTGACCGCGTTGGCGCTGATGGTGCATCTGGACTTTTTCGACGCCCAGTTGCTCGCGCAAAACGTGCAGGCCGGGTTTGACAGCTTTCCTCTGCTGGCAGTACCGTTCTTCATATTGGCCGGCGAGCTGATGAACGCCGGCGGCCTGAGCCGGCGCATCATCGACCTGGCGCGCTCCATGGTGGGCCACGTGCCCGGCGGCCTGGGCTATGTGGCGATCGCGGCCTCGGTGTTGCTGGCCTCCATGAGCGGCTCGGCGATTGCCGACACCGCCGCCCTGGCCACGCTGCTGCTGCCCATGATGCGCCGGCAGAATTACCCGGATGGTTCGAGCGCCGGGCTGATCGCCGCAGGCGGCATCATCGCGCCCATCATCCCGCCGTCCATGCCCATGGTGATCTACGGCGTGACCACCAACACCTCCATCAGCAAGCTGTTTCTCGCCGGCATCGTGCCGGGCCTGATGATGGCCATTGCGCTCGTGATGGTGTGGCGCTGGGTGGCGCGCGACAAGGACCTGCCGGTGGCCGAAAAGACCACCTGGGCACAACGCCGTCAGGTGTTGGCCGGCAGTGCCTGGGCGCTCATGATGCCGGTCATCATCATTGGCGGTCTGCGCATGGGCTTCTTCACGCCGACCGAAGCCGCCGTGGTGGCCGCCGTGTACGCGTTGCTGGTGGCCACGCTAATCTACCGTGAGCTCAGTCTGCAGCGCCTCTACCGCGTGTTGGTCGATGCGTCGCGCACCACCGGCATCGTCATGTTCCTGTGCGGCGCGGCCACCGCCGCGTCCTACATGATCACCCTGGCCGACCTGCCCAGCCAGCTTGCGCGGACCATGGGCCCGCTGCTGGCCAACCCCATGGTGTTCATGGCCGTGGTGTGTCTGTTCCTGTTGGCGGTAGGCATGGTGATGGACCTCACGCCCACCATTCTGATCCTGGCGCCGGTGCTCTCGCCGCTGGCCGCCAAGGCCGGCATCGACCCGGTGTACTTCGGCTTCATGTTCATCTTCGTCGGCTGCCTGGGCCTGCTCACGCCGCCGGTGGGCACGGTGCTCAACGTGGTCGCCGGCATCGGCCAGTTGCGCATGGAGCCGGTCATCCGCGGCGTCATGCCGTTCCTGCTGGTGTATCTCGCCATGCTGGTGTTGCTGATCCTGTTCCCGGCCATCGTGTTGTGGCCTTTGAAGCTGATGTTCTAGCGCGTATTCTGAAACCGATGCCATGACCTTCAGCATTTTTCACCCCCGCGGCCTTGGCCGCATTCATCCAGAAGGAGATAACTCATGAAACTCAAACAACTCGCCGTGGCCGCTGCCGTCACCCTGGCTACCCTGGGCGCCGGTCTGGCGCAGGCGCAGGACATCAAGAACCGCCTCATCCGATTCGGCTACGGCCTGAACGAGGTGTCCAACCAGGGGCGTGCTGCCAAGGTGTTTGCCGACGAGGTCGAAAAGACATCCGGCGGCAAGATGAAAATTCGTGCCATTGGGGCGGCCGCGCTGGGCTCGGACGTGCAGATGCAGCAGGCCCTGATTGGTGGCGCCCAGGAAATGATGGTCGGCTCCACCGCCACGTTGGTGGGTATCACCAAGGAAATGGCGATCTGGGACACGCCCTTTCTGTTCAGCAACGTCAAGGAGGCTGACGCCGTGCTGGACGGCCCGGTGGGCCAGAAGGTGATGGACAAGCTGCAGGAGAAAGGCCTGGTCGGTCTGGTGTACTGGGAGAACGGTTTTCGCAACCTCACCAACAACAAACGCGCTGTGATCAAGCTGGAAGACCTGGAAGGCATCAAGCTGCGCGTGATGCAAAACAATGTGTTCATTGACAGTTTCAAGACCCTGGGCGCCAACGCCGTGCCGCTGCCGTTCTCCGAACTGTTCACCGCGCTCGAGACCCGCACGGTTGACGGCCAGGAAAACCCGTACAACACCATCCTGTCGAGCAAGTTCTACGAGGTGCAGAAGTACCTGACCGTGACCAACCACGTCTACAGCCCCTGGATCGTGCTGGTGAGCAAGAAGTACTGGGACGCGCTGAGCCAGGACGAGCAAAAGGTGCTGCTTGACGCCGCGAAGAAGAGCCGCGACTTTGAACGCAAGGACACCCGTGCCGAAGCCGACAAGGCACTGGCCGACCTGCGCGGCAAGGGCATGCAGGTGAACGAACTCACCCCCACCGAGGCCGCTCGCATGCGCGAGAAGCTGAGCGCGATCAACGCCAGCATTGCCGCCAACGTCGGCGAAGCGCTCTGGAAGGACGTGCAGGCTGGCGTTGCGCAGGCGCGCGCCGCCAAGTAACTTCAATCCGCTCCAACGCCAGGGCCGGCCCCCGAAGGTCGGCCCTTTTCATGGCGCCCACACGCAGGCAGACCGTGACGGATGAACAGCCAGGCTTGAGTCAGGAGCGCCCCTGCTCCCCAGTTTTCTGAGCAACACCGGAGCGTTTGCCCAACCCGCCGCTGAAGTTCTCTCTCACCCCCGCCAGCAACGCCGCATTGCCGCCCGCCGCCGTGGTTTTGATTGATTATTCAGGCGCGCCAGGTGCTGCCGAATGCGACCAAAGGCTTGGGCGTCGACACCGGGCCATGCATCGCTGTCCAGGGCTGCGAAAGCCCGACGGCATGCTTTATCCCAGATTGTCCATTGGGGTTTGGAGGGTAGGTGGATGCAGTGGCGAGGCAGTTTTGTCCTGACTGAGGCGTCCATAGCTTGGGCTATGGACAAC
>JAKFXU010000352.1 GCA_021731215.1 Rhodoferax sp. | reverse complement strand
GGGCGACAACGTGTCGATCACGGTCAAGCTGATCAACCCGATCGCCATGGAAGAAGGCCTGCGTTTCGCCATCCGTGAAGGTGGCAAGACGGTCGGTGCCGGTGTGGTTGCCAAGATCATCGCGTAAGGAACTAGCATGGCTACCAAACAAAAAATCCGCATCCGCCTGAAGGCGTTTGACTACAAACTAATCGACCAGTCGGCCGCCGAGATTGTGGACACGGCCAAGCGCACCGGCGCCATTGTCAAGGGCCCGGTGCCGCTGCCAACCCGCATGAAGCGGTTCGACATTCTGCGTTCCCCGCACGTCAACAAGACCAGTCGCGACCAGTTTGAAATTCGCACCCACCAGCGCCTGATGGACATCGTTGACCCGACGGACAAAACCGTTGATGCCTTGATGAAGCTTGACTTGCCCGCCGGCGTCGATGTGGAGATCAAGTTGCAGTAAAAGAAATAGGCGTTGCAAGCGCAGCGCCATTTTTTGCCTTGCGTATTGAGCGGGCTTGCTACAAAAACAAGTTCAGGATATACTGCTAGGCTTCATTGGATTTGCGTTACAGCGCCAATGGAGTTTTATTAACAGTCTTTCATGAAAAAACGCGGCAGCCAATTGAAGTTGCAGCGATGAAAGTTACGGAGAAAAAAATGAGTCTTAGCAATCGCTTAGGGTTGCTGGGGCGCAAGGTGGGCATGATGCGCCTATTCACCGATGAGGGGGATGCAATCCCCGTCACGGTGGTAGATGTGTCTAACAACCGTGTGACCCAGGTCAAAACCCAGGAGAATGATGGCTATGTTGCCTTGCAGGTGACATTTGGCGCGCGCAAAGCTTCGCGCGTCACCAAGCCCGCCGCCGGCCACCTTGCCAAAGCAGGGGTCGAAGCCGGTGAAATCATTCAAGAATTCCGCTTAACCCCGGATGTCGCCTCCCAGTACCAAGCAGGCGCAACCGTGCCGGTGGCGGCTGTGTTCGCGGTCGGTCAAAAGGTTGACGTGCAGGGCACCACCATTGGCAAGGGCTTCGCCGGCACGATCAAGCGCCACCACATGAGTTCGCAGCGAGCGTCGCACGGCAATAGCCGTTCGCACAACGTGCCGGGCTCGATTGGCATGGCGCAGGATCCGGGTCGGGTGTTTCCCGGTAAGCGCATGACGGGTCACCTGGGTGTTGATCTTGTCACTACTCAAAATCTGGATGTCATCCGAATTGACGAAGCGCGTCAACTGCTCATGATCCGGGGTGCGATTCCTGGTTCCGCTGGCGGTTTTGTGACGGTGCGTCCAGCGGTCAAAGTCAAGGCTAAAAATGATGATGCGAAAGGAGCGAACTGATGCAGCTCGAACTCCTGAATGACCAAGGCCAGGCCACTTCAAAATATGAAGCGCCGGAAACCGTGTTTGGTCGTGCTTATAACGAAGATCTGGTACACCAGGTTGTGGTTGCCTTCCAGGCCAATGCCCGTCAAGGCACACGCGCCCAGAAAGACCGTGAACAGGTCAAGCACTCAACCAAGAAGCCGTTCAAGCAAAAGGGAACCGGCCGCGCCCGCGCTGGTATGACTTCGTCGCCCTTGTGGCGCGGAGGCGGACGCATATTCCCGAATATGCCGGACGAGAATTTCACCCAGAAAATCAACAAGAAGATGTACCGGGCCGGCATGGCTTCCATCTTGTCGCAGTTGGCCCGTGAAGGTCGCCTGGCGGTGGTTGATTCCCTCACGGTGGACTCGCCCAAAACCAAGCCCCTGGCGGCCAAGTTCAAAGCCATGAATCTGGCGTCCGTGTTGGTGATCGCCGATGAAGTCGACGAAAACCTGTACCTCGCGTCCCGCAATCTGGTCAATGTGCTGGTGGTGGAGCCGCGTTACGCTGATCCGGTGTCGCTGGTTCACTACCGCAAAGTGCTGGTCACCAAGGCTGCCATGGACAAACTCAAGGAGATGTTCGCATGAGCCACGGTCCCAATACTTCCAAGTTTGAAGAAGGTCGTCTGATGCAGGTGCTCGTCGCTCCCATCGTGTCTGAAAAGGCAACCATGGTGTCGGAAAAGAGCAATGCGGTGACCTTCAAGGTGCTGCAAGACGCGACCAAATATGAAATCAAGGCCGCTGTGGAATTGATGTTCAAGGTCGAGGTCAAGGGCGTGTCGGTGGTCAATACTAAAGGCAAGACCAAGCGTTTTGGCAAGTCGGTAGGCCGTCGCGACAATATTCGCAAGGCTTATGTGACGCTGAAGCCGGGTCAAGCGCTCAACCTCGGTGGGGAGGCTGCGTAATCATGGCTGTTATCAAAATGAAACCAACTTCCCCAGGCCGTCGTGGCATGGTGAAGATTTCGCGTGACCATCTGCACAAGGGTGAGCCCTTTGCACCCTTGCTGGAACCCCAGTTTCAGCATGCCGGGCGCAACAACAATGGTCATATCACCACGCGCCACAAGGGCGGTGGCCACAAGCACCATTACCGCGTGGTTGACTTCCGTCGCACCAAGGACGGTATTCCGGCCAAAGTTGAGCGGATTGAGTACGACCCCAATCGCTCGGCGCATATCGCGCTGGTGTGCTATGCCGATGGCGAGCGTCGTTACATCATTGCCCCGCGCGGCCTTGAGGTCGGCGCGTCCATCATGAGTGGCGCCGAGGCTCCGATTCGGGTTGGCAATACCCTGCCGATTCGCAATATCCCGGTGGGCTCGATCGTGCATTGCGTTGAGTTGCAAATTGGCAAAGGCGCGCAAATCGTGCGCTCTGCCGGCACCTCGGCGACCCTGCTGGCGCGTGAGGGCATCTACGCCCAGGTGCGTATGCGTTCCGGTGAGGTTCGCAAGATCCACATCGAATGCCGTGCCACGCTGGGCCAGGTGGCCAACGAAGAGCACAGCCTGCGCCGCCTGGGCAAGGCCGGTGCCAAGCGCTGGCTGGGTATTCGTCCGACCGTTCGCGGTGTCGTCATGAACCCGGTCGATCACCCGCATGGCGGTGGCGAGGGCAAGACCGGTGAAGGCCGGCATCCAGTCGATCCTTGGGGTAATCTGACCAAGGGTTACCGTACCCGTAACAACAAGCGCACGCAGGTCATGATCGTGTCGCGTCGCAAGAAGTAAGGGGCAGGTAAATGACTCGTTCTCTCAAAAAAGGTCCGTTTGTTGACCAACACCTGGTGGTCAAGGCTGACAAGGCCGTCACCATCAAAGACAAAAAGCCGATTAAGACCTGGTCGCGCCGCTCCATGATCCTGCCCGAGTTCATCGGCTTGACCATCGCGGTGCACAACGGCAAACAGCACGTGCCGGTCTATATCACCGATCAAATGGTTGGCCACAAGTTGGGGGAGTTCGCGCTCACCCGTACTTTCAAGGGCCATCCTGCGGACAAAAAAGTCCAGAAGAAATAAGGAGGTGACCATGGAAACACGTGCAACCCTTCGTGGCGTTCGTTTGTCGGTCGATAAAGGCCGCTTGGTCGCGGATCTGATCCGCGGCAAGAAGGTGGATCAAGCCCTGAACATTTTGCAGTTCACGCAGAAAAAAGCTGCCGTGATCATCAAGAAGGTTCTGGAGTCCGCCATTGCCAACGCTGAGCACAATGATGGTGCCGACATCGACGAGCTGAAGGTGAAAACCATCTTCGTCGAGCAAGGTGCCTCGCTCAAGCGCTTCACGGCCCGCGCAAAAGGTCGTGGCAACCAAATCAGAAAACCCACGTGCCATGTGTACGTGACGGTTGGTAACTGAAAGAGGCCAGGAAGATATGGGACAAAAAATCCACCCAACCGGCTTTCGCCTGTCGATCAGCCGCAACTGGGCATCACGCTGGTACGCCAATGACCGTGATTTCGCGGGCATGCTGGCGGAAGACATCAAGGTGCGCGAGTACCTGAAAGCCAAACTGAAAAACGCCTCCGTGTCGCGGGTTCTGATCGAGCGTCCGGCCAAGAATGCCCGCATCACGATTTTCTCGGCCCGTCCGGGCGTCGTGATCGGCAAAAAAGGCGAAGACATCGAGAACTTGAAGCGTGAACTGGGCCGTCAACTGGGCGTGCCGGTGGCCGTCAACATCGAGGAAGTGCGCAAGCCCGAAATCGATGCCAAGCTGATTGCCGACAGCATTACCCAGCAGCTCGAGAAACGCATCATGTTCCGCCGCGCCATGAAGCGCGCCATGCAAAACGCCATGCGTCTGGGCGCCCTGGGCATCAAGATCATGTCGTCGGGTCGCCTCAACGGTATCGAGATTGCGCGTTGCGAGTGGTATCGCGAAGGTCGCGTGCCGCTTCACACCCTGCGTGCCGATATCGATTACGGCACCTCCGAAGCGCAAACGACCTACGGCATCATTGGCGTCAAGGTCTGGGTTTACAAGGGTGACACGCTGGGTCGTAACGACCTGCCGGCTGCCGTTGAAGCCCGTACTGAAGATGACCGCCGCCCGCGTGGCCCGCGCCGCGATGATCGTGGTGGTGCCCGTCCTGGTGCTGACCGCCCCGCTGTGCGCGGTGCGCGTCGTGCGCCATTAGGTGGCAACACTGCGCCGGCCGATGGCAGCGACGAACCCGCACAGGCCACTGGTGCCGATGTCAACAAACCCGCCGTTAAGCGCGTCCGCAAGGTAGCCGCGCCAGTTTCCGCAAGCAGCACCGGCGCTGCGGCAACTGACGGCAAAGGAGAATAATTATGTTGCAACCCGCTCGTCGCAAATATCGCAAAGAGCAAAAAGGCCGTAACACCGGCATTGCGACCCGAGGCAGCTCGGTCGCGTTCGGTGATTTCGGTCTGAAGTGCACCGATCGTGGCCGTTTGACGGCCCGTCAGATCGAAGCTGCACGTCGTGCCATTTCCCGCCACGTCAAACGCGGTGGTCGGATCTGGATTCGTGTCTTCCCTGACAAGCCCATTTCCCAAAAGCCGGCTGAAGTGCGCATGGGTAACGGCAAGGGCAATCCCGAGTACTACGTGGCTGAGATTCAGCCCGGTAAGATCGTGTTTGAAATCGTCGGCGTGTCAGAAGAGCTGGCGCGTGAAGCGTTTCGTTTGGCTGCGGCCAAGCTGCCTTTGCGCACCACTTTTGTGGCCCGCATGATTGGCCAGTAATCAGGAGCAAATGATATGAAAACTACTGAACTACGCCAAAAAGACGTTGCCGGTTTGCAAACCGAGGTCAAAGAGCTGCAAAGAGCGCACTTTGGCCTGCGTATGCAAAAAGCCACGCAACAACTCACCAACACAGCTACGTTGCGCTCCGCGCGGCGTGCTATTGCTCGCGCCAAGACCATTCTTGTCGAGAAGCAAAGCGCTGAAAAATCCGCCAAATAAGGAGCGATAAATGACGGAAGCTAAAAAATCCCTCAAGCGCACCTTGGTTGGCAAGGTGGTCAGCGACAAGCGTGCCAAGACCGTGACGGTACTGATTGAGCGCCGTGTCAAGCACGAGCTCTACGGCAAAATTGTTGGCAAGTCCAGCAAGTACCACGCCCATGACGAAAAGGGTGAGTACAAACTGGGTGACATGATCGAAATCACGGAAAGCCGGCCGATCTCCAAAACCAAGAACTGGGTGGCAACCCGCTTGGTGCAAAAGGCGGCTGAGGTTTAGGCCTTTGCAGTCGCAAGACTGCAGGACTCGCATAAACGGCTCACAATGTGAGCCGTTTTCATTGGTGAATTCAAATCAATTTTTCCAGGAGCATTACATGATTAAAGTAGGCGATAGTCTTCCGGCCACCACCTTGATGGAGTTTTCCGAGGTGCAGGGC
Source organism: Rhodoferax sp. (assembly GCA_021731215.1). Taxonomy (GTDB): domain Bacteria; phylum Pseudomonadota; class Gammaproteobacteria; order Burkholderiales; family Burkholderiaceae_C; genus Rhodoferax. The sequence continues at coordinate 2,511 of JAKFXU010000352.1, read as the reverse complement.
AATGGCTGCAGTCTCGGCCCCAATCCAGTCGATGTCGCCAAGGCCAGCGCCGGCAAGACGATTGCGCTGTTTGCCTTGCCGGGTGCTTTTACCCCGACTTGCTCAGCCAAACATGTACCGGGCTATCTGGAAAAATTCCCTGAACTGAAAGCCGCTGGGGTCGATGAAATCTGGTGTGTCAGCGTGAACGATGCCTTTGTCATGGGCGCCTGGGCGCGTGACCAGAAAACCGGCACCAAGGTGCGCATGCTGGCCGATGGCGACGCGGCCTTCACCCAGGCGACCGGCCTGACGCTAGACCTGACGGGCAAAGGCATGGGCCTGCGCAGCGCTCGTTATTCCATGCTGGTGAAGGACGGCAAAGTAGCTGCCCTCAATATCGAAGGGCCCGGTAAATTTGAAGTCAGCGACGCGGCCACCCTGCTCGCGCAAGCGCAAGCTTGATTGCCTTGGTGGGCTCAATAAGGACTCGCCACCGCAGCACGGGTGGCGAGGTTTATAGAGCCACCATGAGGTAGTTCGCCCCTTCAATCGGGTTGTGATAGTAAGGAGGAATCTCCTTGAAGCCCAGGTCCTGGTAGAGCGCCCGCGCACTCTCCATTTCATTGAGCGTGTCAAGCAGCACGCAGGCATAGCCGGCCAGCCGCGCGCAGTCCAGAATGACTTCGGCCAACTGCCGCCCGAGCCCGCTGCCTCTAAAACCCGCTCGCACATAAAGTCGTTTCATCTCGCAAGCATTGGGGTAATCGATGGCATCGAGCGGGCGCAGCGCACAGCAGCCGGCCAGTTGTTGGTCCACCAGGACCATCAGCAGGGCGCCGCGCGGCGCCACATACTCGCCGGGAAGCTCGGCCAGTTCAGCCTCGAAACCCTGAAAACACAAGTCAATCTGAAGACCCTCGGCATACTCGCGCAATAGAGCGCGCAGGGCATTGAACTCCTCAGGGGTGTTGGGTGAGATGAATCGGATCGCTGGGTTTTTCACTATCGAAGGTCAGTCAGGGCAGGCGCTTAGTTTATCGACATTCTTCCCGAGTCATGCTGCAGCCTGCGCCTGGTTTGGGCGTTTCATAACGGCGTTTTCCAGTGGCGCGATTTCCTGCTCGATCGCACCGAATACGCTCTGGCCGTCGCGGCCCTTCATCTCGATGCGGATGGTGTCACCGAACTTCATGAACTCGGTCAGCGCTTGGCCATCCTGCAGGGTTTCGATCGCGCGCTTTTCCGCGATGCAACTGTAGCCGCGGCTGCGGTCCTGGTTGCTGACGGCGCCCGAGCCCATGATGGCTCCGGCGCGCAGGTGGCGGGTTTGGCACAGGTGGGCCATCAACTGGCCAAAGTGAAAAGTCATCTCCGGGCCGGCCTCGCACAGGCCGACCTTGCGGCCATTCCAGCTGCTTTGCAGCGTCAGGTGCAAACGCCCCTTGTCCCAGGCCTCGCCCAATTCGTCGGGCGTCACCGTCACCGGACTGAAGGCGGTGGCCGGCTTGCTTTGCAACAAGCCCAAGCCCCTGGCCAGTTCAGCCGCCATCAGATGGCGCAGGCTGACGTCGTTGACCAGCATCAGCAGCCGAATGCCGTCGAGCGCCTGCGCCGGCGTGGCGCCCAGGCGCACGTCAGCGCAAATGACGGCGACCCCGGCTTCGAAATCAATGCCGTAGGCTTCGCTGGCCAGCAGCACCGCGTCACAGGCGCCCAGAAAGCCGTCACTGCCGCCCTGGTACATCAGCGGCGCGCTGTCACGACCGGCCGGCGCTGGCGCCTCGCCGGGCCGGTGCACCAGCGCCACATGGCTGCGGTAAGCGCAGGCACCGGCCCATAGTCCGGCGCGTGGCAAGGGCGCCATGCATTGTTGGGGATCAAACGCGAAGGCGTGGCGCGCCTTGCCGCTGTTGAGCGCGTCGGACAAGTCCTGCAACTGGGGCGCCATGAAGTTCCAGTCGTCGAGCACCGCTTGCAACTGGTTGGCGATGCCGGTCGCATAATGGGCGCTAGTCAGATCGCGCGAGACCAGGACCAGTTGGCCGTCACGCGAACCGTCTTTGTAGGTGGCAAGTTTCATGGAAGAGGCTGGCTGCTGGCAAGTTGAGATTGAAGTCTGGTCAATGACGTATTGTTAAACCGATTGAGCTGATCCTAACGCTGGAAACGCTAGTGAGCATGGAAAAACCAGGTGCAGGCATCGAATCAGTTGAGTTGGGCTTGCGGGGATACCGCTTGCGCGCCGGTTCGCCGCGCACGTTTTCACTCAAAGTGCTGCTCGCCTTGACGGCCGCGGTGCTGCTGGCGCACGTGGTCCTGTTGCAGGCGCCGATGTCGGCCGGTCTGAACCGGGACCCGATTGAGCCCGCGCCGATTCGCGTGTTCACCACGCGCGCTGTTGCGCCCGTAGCGGCCCGGCCAACATCGGCCAAACCGCCCGTCACACCGGTGATGGCGGCGCCGCCCCCCGCCGCCACGCCCATCACCAGCGCAGCAAGGACCAACCCGCTGCCACCGGTTGCGCCGCCA
>JAKFXU010000095.1 GCA_021731215.1 Rhodoferax sp. | reverse complement strand
GAACAGGTCAAAGTCATCTTCAGCCAGCAGCCCAAGATGGCCAGCAACTTGCATTTTGGCTGCCGCATCGTGCAGAGCCAGCAAGGCGGCCAGCCCGACGGCCTGCTGTTTCTTGCACTGGGCGAGCGCTTTGCGCGCAAGGACGACGCGCAAAAACTGGACAACCACCATGGCAAGATCATCCGCATCGGCAAAGACGGCAGCGTGCCGCTTGACAACCCGTTTGTAGCCCGCGCCGGCGCGCTGCCCGAGATCTGGAGCTATGGTCACCGCAACCCGCAGGGCGCCACGCTATCGCCTGACGGCACGCTGTGGACGCACGAACACGGGCCCCAAGGCGGTGACGAAATCAACCTGCCCCAAGCCGGGCGCAACTACGGCTGGCCGGTGATCACCTATGGCGAAAACTATGGCGGCGGCAAGATCGGCGAGGGCATCACGGCCAAGGACGGTATGGAGCAGCCGCTGCACTACTGGGTGCCCTCCATCGCCCCCTCGGGCATGGCCTTCCTGAGCAGCCAGCGTTATGGCCGCGCCTGGGTCGGCAACCTGTTTATCGGCTCCCTGAAGTTTGGCTACCTGGACCGCATCGAACTGTCCGGGCCCTTCACCGGCGCTGTGCTGCGCGAGCACAAGCTGCTGGCCGACCTGGGTGAGCGCATCCGCGACGTACGCCAGGGGCCGGACGGCTTGCTCTATGTGCTGACCGATAACGTGCGCGGGCGCTTGATCAGGTTGCTGCCGAATCAATAAGATTGAAAATCAACTCCTGCTTCCTCGAAGCCTATCCCAATTGCGCCCAAGCCTTCTCCAGCCGCTTCACACTCACCGGCTGCGGCGTGCGCAGCTCTTGCGCGAAGAAGCTCACGCGCAGTTCTTCCAGCAGCCAGCGAAATTCCTGCAGACGGTCATCGAGCACACCCTTGCGCTCGGCCACCAAACGCCAATAACGCTGCTCCAGCGGGCGCAACTCGGCCAGGCGGGCGCAATCGCGGGCCGGGTCGGCGCGGTATTTGTCCAGCCGCGCGGTGATGGCTTTGAGGTAGCGGGCAAAGTGCTGCAACGAACCCCACGGTGACTGGGCCAAAAAGCGTTTGGGCATCAGGCGCGCCAGTTGCTGAGCGGCGTCGGCGCTGGCCTCTGGCGCATTCTTGCTGTCCTTGATCTTGCGCGCGCTAACTGCGTACTCGGCCAGGATGGTGGCGGCCAGGCGCGCCACTTCATTGGCAATCAGGGTCAGGCGGCCCCGGCCCTCGTCCACCCGGCGCTTGAAGTCGAATTCATTGGTGGGCAAGGGCTCCAGCAGAAAAGCCCGGTCCAGCGCCACGGCAATGATCTGCTCGCGCAGCTCTTCCATCGTGCCGCCGCCCGAGCCATCGGCGCCCTTGCCCACCTGCATGAAGGTGACCGCCATTTTTTGCAGATCGGGGATGTTCTTTTCCAGGTACTTGAGCGCGTCCTTGATCTGCAGCGAAAACAGGCGGCGCAAGCCGGCGCGGTGTTTGGCACTGGCCACATCGGGTTCGTCAAACACCTCGATCGCAACCGTGTCGCCGGCATCGATCAGCGCGGGATAACCAATCAGGGTCTGGCCCCCTTTCTGGATTTCGAGCAATTCGGGCAGCTCGCCAAAGGCCCAGGCGGTGTAGCGCTGGCCGGCTGGCGTCGCTGGAGTTGCCACATTTTTAATAGCCTCCTTCGAACTATTCACACGGGCTACAGGCTGATTTTCCTTAACCACAGGGAGTGCCGCCGCATCCCGCGCCATTTTGAGCCCGGCCAGCGCCTGGAACGCGCCACGGGCCTGCGCGCCAAGTTCGGCCTTCAGAGCACCCAGGTTGCGCCCGCTGCCGAGCTGGCGGCCATGTTCGTCCACCACGCGCAGGTTCATGAAGAAGTGCGGGCTGAGCATGTCCATCTTGATATCGGCGCGAACAATGTCCAGCGACGTCGCCTGGCGCACCAGTTTCAGCACCGCGTCCAGCAGCGAGCCGTGGCCGAAGGTTTCGGGCGCGTTCAGGGCCTCAGCCATCTTGGCGGCGCTGTCCGGTAGCGGCACCAGGCGCGAGCGTGGCCGCTGGTGCAGGGTTTTGAGCAGCGCTTGAATCTTGTCTTTCAACATGCCGGGCACCAGCCACTCGCAACGTTCCTCGTTGACCTGGTTCAGCACAAACAGCGGCACCGTCACAGTCAGACCATCCTTTGGGTCGCCGGGTTCATGCAGGTAAGTGGCAGCGCAGTCGACACCGCCCAGGCGCATGGTTTTCGGAAACGACTGCGTGGTGATGCCCGCGGCCTCATGACGCATCAGTTCCTCACGTGTCAGCTTCAGAAGCTCAGGGTTTTTCTTGATGGCCTCGCGGTACCAGTTCTCGAAGCTGTAGCCGCTGCACACGTCCGCAGGCAATTGCTGGTCGTAGAAAGCGTAGATCAGCTCATCGTCAACCAGCACGTCTTGCCGGCGTGCCTTGTGCTCCAAATCTTCAACCTGGCGAATCAGCTTTTGGTTGGCACCCAGAAACGGAAGTTTGGTCTCCCACTGCTCGCCGACCAGCGCTTCACGGATGAATATCTCCCGCGCGCCGGCCAGGTCAACCCGCCCGTAATTGGTGCGCCGCCCGCTGTAAACGACCACGCCATAAAGCGTGGCACGCTCCAACGCGGTGACCTCGGCCGAGCGTTTCTCCCAGTGGGGGTCCAACACTTGCTTTTTGAGCAAATGGCCGCCCACCTGCTCCAGCCATTGCGGGTCGATGTTGGCAATACCGCGCCCGAACAAGCGTGTGGTTTCCACCAGTTCGGCTGCCACAATCCATTTGCCCGGTTTTTTGACCAGATGGGCGCCGGGATGGGCATAAAACTTGATACTGCGTGCCCCCAGATATTCGCCCTGCGGGCCATCAGCTTCAAGCTTGCAACCAATGTTGCCGAGCAATCCTGCGAGCATCGACATATGCAATTGCTCATAGCTTGCCGGCAATGTGTTGAGCCGCCATTGGTGCTCGGCCACGACCGTGTGCAACTGAGAATGAATGTCTCGCCACTCACGAACACGACGGATGTTGACAAAGTTTTGCCGAAGCAGTTGCTCGTACTGGCGATTGGACAGTTTGTGTTGCCCCTCGCCACCTTTACCGTCGTTGATCCACTTCCACAGTCGCAGGTAGCCTGAAAATTCACTTTTTTCATCGTCAAATTTGGCGTGCGCCTGGTCGGCCTGGGCTTGCGCTTCCATCGGGCGGTCGCGCACATCCTGCACGCTCAGGGCACTGGCGATGACCAGCACCTCGTCCAGCGCGCCGCGCGAACGCGCCTCCAGAATCATGCGGCCTACACGTGGATCAAGTGGCAGTCTGGACAACTCCTGGCCCGTGGGCGTCAATTCATTGGCGTCATCCACTGCACCCAGCTCCGCCAGCAATTGGTAACCATCGGCAATGGCACGACCGGACGGGCGTTCGATGAATGGAAACTCCTCCACTAATCCCATGCGCAGTGACTTCATGCGCAAAATCACGCCTGCCAGTGAACTGCGCAGGATTTCCGGGTCAGTAAAACGCGGTCTGCCGTCAAAGTCTTTTTGATCGTATAAACGAATGCAAATACCGTTGGCCACCCGGCCACAGCGCCCAGAGCGCTGATTGGCGGACGACTGGCTGATGGGTTCGACCAGCAACTGCTCCACCTTGCTCCTGAAACTGTAGCGCTTCATTCTTGCGGTTCCAGCATCAATGACGTAGCGGATGCCCGGCACCGTGAGCGAAGTTTCCGCCACGTTGGTGGCCAGCACGATGCGCCGACCGGTATGGCCATCAAAAATGCGGTCTTGCTCGGCCTGACTTAAGCGCGCGAACAGGGGCAAGACCTCCGCGCTTCGAAACAGCGGTTGGTGGCTCAAGTGCTTGCGCAAATGATCGGCGGCCTCGCGAATTTCACGCTCACCTGGCAAAAACACCAAAATGTCACCACTGTTGTGCACGTCGCGCCACAACTCATCCACGCCATCGGCAATCGCGGAATTCAAATCGTACTCACGCGACTCTTCAAACGGCCGGTAACGCTGCTCTACCGGGAACATGCGTCCCGACACCATGATGATCGGGGCTGGGCCGTGTCGAGAGGCAAAGTGGTCGGCAAAACGCTGCGCGTCGATGGTGGCCGACGTCACCACGATTTTCAGGTCCGGACGGCGCGGCAGGATCTGGCGCAAATACCCCAACAAAAAGTCAATGTTCAGACTGCGCTCGTGGGCCTCGTCAATGATGAGGGTATCGTAGGCCTTGAGCAACGGGTCGGTCTGCGTCTCTGCGAGCAAGATGCCGTCGGTCATGAGCTTGACAGAGCTGTCGCGGCTCAGCCGGTCCTGAAACCGCACCTTGAAGCCCACCACCTCGCCCAACGGGGTCTTCAGCTCCTCTGCAATGCGTTTGGCGACGCTGCTGGCGGCGATGCGCCGGGGCTGAGTGTGACCAATCAGTTTCCCCTGCCCGGGTGGGTAATTGAGCTTGCCCCGTCCCATGGCCAATGCGATCTTGGGCAACTGCGTCGTCTTGCCCGAGCCGGTTTCGCCGCACACGATGATGACCTGATGCTTGGCCATCGCGGCCATGATCTCGTCGCGTTTACCCGACACGGGCAACGATTCTGGGAACTCGATCACTAAATTTGACATGACGCCGATTATCACCTACAGCACAGCTTCACATGTTCACGTGCTACACTAATCGCCGCCGTAGGAGGTTCTGGTATGTCGAATTTGACCATTTCTGTTGATGAGCAGCTCATCAAGCGGGCTCGGGTACGCGCCATTCAACAAGGCACCTCGCTGAGCGCCAAAGTGCGGGAGTTTCTTCAGCATTACGTGAATGAGTCGGAGGAGATGCTGGCAAAGCAGCGTGAAGAGGCCAGCGCCCGACTCATGAAAACCATTGAAATTGCCACCTCGCAAACGCAAGCCGAAGCTGCGGCCGCAGTGCTCGGGGCGGGGCAGCGGCACACCCTGCGTGATGAGTTGTATGAAGGCGACTTTCGCGCCAGAGACCGGCTTGCCCACGCTACCAAGCCAGACTAAGCGATGGTCGCGTTTTTCGATACCAATGTGCTGGTGTATTGCACCGACACAACAGCACCCGACAAGCAGGCCCGTGCCAGGGAATTAGTGGCCCGCTCTGCCGCAGCGGGTGATGCAGTGCTGAGTACGCAGGTGTTGATCGAACTGTTCAATATACTGACGCGCAAGCAGAAAATGCCCTTGGCCACCGCCCAAGCGTTGATTCAGGCCTATACCGCCTGGCCGGTGGTCGACAGCAATGTGGCGCTGGTCAGCGCTGCCATAGAGAAGTCCATTCAGCACAAGCTGTCGATCTGGGACGCCATGGTGATTGAAGCCGCCTTGCGAACCGAGGCGCAAACGCTGTACACCGAGGACTTGCAGCACGGCCAGCGCTTTGGCGCGCTGACCGTGGTCAATCCGTTTGTGGCGTAGTTATTGCGCTGTGACAGCGCATAGGGTGGCTGCTACACTTTTCCTCTCTGAAATCACCGTACCCACTTCGCGCCCACCATGTCCTCAGTATTCAACTTCACCTTTGTGCCCTGGTTCCGTTCGGTCGCGCCTTACATCCACAAATTCCGCAACCAGACTTTTGTGGTTGGCATTGCCGGCGAGGCCATTGCCGCGGGCAAGCTGCAGCATCTGGCGCAAGACCTGGCGTTAATCCAAAGCATGGGCGTCAAGGTGGTGCTGGTGCATGGTTTTCGCCCGCAGGTCAACGAGCAACTAGCGGCCAAGGGTCACACCCCGCTTTATTCACACGGCATGCGCATTACCGACGAAGTAGCGCTTGATTGCGCGCAGGAGGCAGCGGGCCAATTACGCTACGAAATCGAGGCGGCATTTAGCCAGGGCCTGCCCAACACGCCCATGGCCGGTGCCACGGTGCGGGTCATTTCCGGCAACTTTCTCACCGCGCGTCCGGTTGGCATAGTCGATGGCGTCGATTTTCAACACTCGGGTCTGGTGCGAAAAGTCGACACCGCGGGCATCATGCGCACCCTGGACTTTGGCGCCATGGTGCTGCTCTCCCCGTTTGGTTTTTCCCCTACCGGCGAGGCCTTCAACCTGACCATGGAAGAAGTCGCCACCTCGGTTGCCATGGCCCTGCAAGCGGACAAGCTGATTTTTGTGACCGAAGTTCCAGGCATTCTGGTCAAGCCCACGGAAGCGGAAAGTGAAGATAACCCGATTGACACCGAACTGCCGTTGGCTGCCGCCGAGCAGTTGCTGGCCGAGTTACCCACCGCCAACCAACCATCAGACACCGCTTTTTACCTGCAACACTGCGTCAAGGCCTGCAAGGGCGGGGTCGAGCGCAGCCACATCATCCCGTTCGCGGTGGATGGCTCGATCCTGCTGGAGGTGTATGTGCACGACGGCATCGGCACCATGGTGGTGGACGAAAAACTGGAAAGCCTGCGTGAAGCCACAGTAGATGACGTGGGTGGTATCTTGCAACTGATTGAGCCGTTTGAGAAAGATGGCACGCTGGTCACGCGCAGCCGCACCGAGATCGAGCGCGATGTCGGCAACTACACCGTGATTGAGCATGACGGCGTTATTTTTGCCTGCGCCGCGCTCTACCCCTACCCCGAACGCAAGACCGCCGAAATGGCGGCCCTCACGGTATCACCGCAGGTGCAAGGCCAGGGCGACGGCGAACGGGTGCTCAAGCGCATTGAACAGCGCGCCCGGTCCGCCAAGCTCGACAGCATTTTTGTGCTCACCACGCGCACGACACACTGGTTCCTCAAACGCGGCTTCGTCCGCATGGACCCCGACTGGCTGCCCGAAGAACGCAAACGCAAGTACAACTGGGACCGCAAGAGCCAGGTGCTGGTCAAAAAGATCGGTATATAGTCCATAACCGACCGATTGGCAGCTCTCATGACCGAAAAAACACCCGCCCCGCATCCACTTGAAGCCAGCAAGGTGCCAGCGGCCAGCGCCCCGGCACGCGCCGCCGTAGCCACCAAGGCTGCCAGCCGCGCCCAACCGCCAGCGCCCAAGACCCCGGCGCCAGCCGCCCCGCGCCGTGCAACGCAGGGCGATACCAGTGGCGCCAAAAGCACCAAAGGCGTTGCCAAGCGGGTGGCCAAGACCCGGCTTGAAGCCGCACAAGGTGCCAAGCAGGTGGCCCTGAAGGATATTCTGGGGCGCACCGGTAACAAGGTTTCAGCGCTCAAGGCTTTGCTGGCGGGCAGTTCCCCGGACGATGTGGCGGCCATTCGCCAGGTCCTTCTCAGTGGCCAGCCGGTGGGCGACCGCCAAGCGGCCCGGCCGGACGAGGAACTCGCCGGTGACTGGCGCACTGGCGGCTACCCGTACAAAAACCTGATGTCGCGCAAAAGGTATGAAAGCCAAAAATATCGGCTGCAGGTGGAATTGCTCAAGTTGCAGAACTGGGCCAAGGAATCCGGCCAACGCGTCGTGATTTTGTTCGAGGGACGTGACGCGGCCGGCAAGGGCGGCGCCATCAAGCGCTTCATGGAGCACCTGAACCCGCGCGGCGCACGGCTGGTGGCGCTGGAAAAGCCGACCGATACCGAGCGCGGTCAATGGTATTTCCAGCGCTACGTGCAGCACCTGCCGACGGCCGGAGAAATCGTCATGTTTGACCGCTCCTGGTACAACCGCGCCGGGGTGGAACGGGTCATGGGCTTTTGCAACGAGCACGAATACCAGGAGTTCATCCGCCAGGCCCCGTTGTTTGAGCGCCAGTTGGTGAGCAGTGGCGTGCACCTCATCAAGTTCTGGTTCTCGGTCAGCCGCAAGGAGCAGCGCCGCCGGTTCAAGGAACGCGAGTTGCACCCCTTGAAACAATGGAAGCTCAGCCCGATCGACCTGGCCTCGCTCGACAAATGGGACGATTACACCAAAGCCAAGGAAGCCATGTTCTTTGAAACGGACACGGCTGACGCGCCCTGGACCGTCATCAAATCAGACTGCAAGAAGCGGGCTCGCCTGAATGCCATGCGCTACGTGCTGCACAAGCTGCCCTACGCCAACAAGGAACTGACCAACGTTGGCACCCTCGACACCCTGCTGGTGGGCCGCGCCCACGTCGTGTATGAACGCGGCGAGCATCCGGGCGGCGCTATTTTGTAGACTGGCTGGGTTCAGCGGCGTTGCGCCAAGCGCCAGATCAGCGCCAGCGCCAGTACGGCAACACCGACAAATACCAAGAACGACCAGTTGGCAATCGAGCCGCCCAAAAAGGTCCAATCAATCTTGCTGCAGTCGCCGCTGCCCTTGAAAATCATGGGAATGGCGCGCTGCAACGGGAAGGCCTCGATCATTCCGTAG
>JAKFXU010000098.1 GCA_021731215.1 Rhodoferax sp. | reverse complement strand
CGGCAAAAGCGTGGGCGTCGGTCAAGCCGCCGCTTGATTGCATGAAGAACAGCTTGACACCGGGCATCTCGGCCGCCACCTGCTGCACATAGCGCCGCAAAATCGGCGACAGATAGGCATCCACCACCGTGGTGTCGCCGCGGCTGACGAACTTCATCATCGGGCTGGTTTCATGCGAGGTGCTGATCTGGCTAAAGCCGAGCTCGACCGCGATGCGTTTGGCTGCCAGTTCATGCGCGCTGTAGCGGTAGCCGTGCATGAAGACAATGGCCACGCTGCGCAGCCCATTTTGGTATTGCGCCAGCAACTGCTCTTTTAATAGCACTTCATCGAGCGGCTCAATGACGTCGCCATGCGCGCCGACGCGCTCCTGCGCTTCCACCACGGCGCTGTACAAGAGCTCAGGCAACTGGATATGGCGGTCAAAAATGCGCGGACGATTCTGGTAGGCAATGCGCAGCGCATCGCGAAAGCCGCGCGTGGTCACCAGCAGCGTCGGCTCGCCCTTGCGCTCCAGCAGCGCGTTGGTCGCCACCGTGGTGCCCATCTTGACGCATTCCACCAGTTCCGGCGTCACGGGTTCGCCCGCTTTGAGCCCCAGCAGGTGGCGGATGCCGGCCACCGCCGCGTCGCGGTACTGCTCGGGGTTTTCGCTCAGCAGCTTGTGCGTCACCAGCGTGCCGTCGGGGCGTTTGCCCACCACATCGGTGAAGGTGCCGCCGCGGTCGATCCAGAATTGCCAGAGTTTGCGCTCGAGTGTGTGCTTGATGTCTTGCATGATGGTGCGTCGATTCTTGGGTACGGCGGTTCAGTTAATGGATTGCGGAGCAAAGAAGGTGCGGTTGGCGCGGACAAACGCTCACGCCATATTGCGCGGCATCCAAAGCACGATGTCCGGCACAAAGTAGGTCAGCAAAACCATGAACAACATCACCAGAAAAAACGGCAGCGCGACCCTGGCCAGGTAGGTCAACTGCTTTTTGGTCAGGCCTTGCAGCACGAACAGGTTGAAGCCCACCGGCGGCGTGATTTGCGCCATCTCGACCACCAGCACAATGAAGATGCCGAACCAGATCAAGTCGAAACCGGCTTTTTCCACCGTCGGCAGCAAGACCGCCATGGTCAGCACCACCATCGAGATGCCGTCCAGAAAGCACCCGAGCACGATGAAGAAGCCCACCAGCAGCACGATCAGCATGAACGGCGACAGGTGGAGCGCGCCGATGAATTCAGCCAGGTGGCGCGGCAGCCCGATAAAGCCCATGGCCAGCGTCAGAAACGCGGCCCCGGCCAGGATCAAACCAATCATGCAGTAGACCCGGCAGGCGGCCATCAGACCGGCCTTGAAGGTGGCCCAATTCAGGGTGCGTTCCAGCAGCGACAGGATCAGCGAGCCCGCCACACCCAGCGCGGCCGCCTCGGTGGCGGTGGCGACGCCGGAGTAAATCGAACCCAAAACCAAGGCAATCAGGGAGACCACCGGGATCAGGTGGCGCGACGCGTACAGCTTTTGCCCCAAGCTCAGGGCCACATCGGCGGGCGGCACTTTGTCCTTGTTGAACAGGGCCCAGACCATGATGTAGCCGCTGAACAGGGCCGCCAGCACCAGCCCCGGAATCACCCCGGCGATGAAGAGTTTGGCAATCGACACATTGGCGGCCACGCCGTACACAATCATGATGATGGACGGCGGAATCAAGAGCCCCAGGGTGCTGGCGCCGGCCAGGGTGCCGATGGAGATGTCGTCCGGGTAGCCGCGTTTTTTCAGCTCCGGCAACGCTATTTTGCCGATGGTGGCACAGGTGGCCGCACTCGACCCCGAGACCGCCGCAAAAATGGTGCTGCCGATCACATTGACATGCAGCAGACGACCCGGCAGCCGGTCCAGCCAGGGCGCCAGGCCTTTGAACAGGCCCTCGGAGAGCTTGCTGCGAAACAGGATTTCACCCATCCACAAGAACAGCGGCAGCGCGGTCAGCGTCCAGCTGGAGGTGGTGCCCCAGATGGTGAGCAACATGGCGTCCCCCACCGGGCGCTGGGTGAACATTTCCATGGCGAGCACCGCCACGCCCAGCAGCGACAGGCCGATCCACAGCCCTGAGCCCAAAACAATAAAGAGCATCAGTACCAATGCGGCCGCGATCAAGATGTCCATGGCATTTATTCCAGGTTGGATGAGCGGGGTTTATTCAGCGTGGGCGGATTCGCCGTCGGCCACTTCAAAGAAGGGCCGGCCTTGCAGGCGGCTGACCAAAGCGTCAACGAACGCAAGCGCAAAACCAATACTGCCCAGCACCATCAGGGTTTGCGGTATCCAGAGCGGGGTGACGTCGGCCGCGGACGACACGTCATGAAAGGCATAGGAGATCCAGGCCATGCGGGCGGCGAACCATGCAAAATAAGCGCTCAGCACCACTGCGGCGCCAAGGCACCAGTACTCCAAAACCAGCTTGGCGCGAGCGGGCAGTTTCTGCAACACCATGCTGACCCGGATGTGGTCGCCGTGCCTGAGCGTCTCCGGCAAAGCCAGAAACAAGGTTGCGGCAATGGCGTAACCCGCATAGGCGTCCAGACCGGGGATGTCCCACAGGAACTCCCGGGCGGCCACCCCCAGAACGATCACACTGAACGCAGTCACCATCGAAAGGCATGCGAGGACCAGGAGGAGTTTGTAGAAGTTTTTGACAACGTTATTCATGGCCTGCTCCTGGAGGACAACACAAATTGAATACGGCGTGTGTGCCGCGCCCGGTCTGGCAACCCCTTGAAGGGCCGCGACGGCCACTCCAGGGGGCGTGCCCGCTTGCTGCTTACAACTTGCGGTAGGCGTCAATGATGGCTTTGCCATCGGGTCCCGCTGTCTTGAGCCACTCTTCAGTCATGGTCGCGCCAATCTTGTTCAAGCCGTCGCGAATCTCGGCGGTTGGCAGGCCGGTGGTCATGCCGTTTTTCCCCAGCTCTTTGATATAGTCCGCGTCCTTGGAGCGGCTTGCGGCCCAGCCACGTACTTCAGCAGCCTTGCCGGCACTCACTATGGCATCCTGGGTGGCTTGGTCCAGGGCGTCAAAAGCCTTCTTGTTCACCACCGTGGCATTGCGCGGCAACCAGGCACTCACGATGTAGAAATGCTTGGTCTGCTCATACAGCTTGCTGTCGACCCCGCTGGCGCTGGAGGTCAAAAAGTTGTCCACCGCACCGGTCGCCAGCGCCTGACCCAATTCGGCCAACTGAATAGTGACCGGCTGGGCTTTCACCAGTTGCGCAATCCGGGTGGTGGCCGGGTTATAGGCGCGCATCTTCGTGCCTTTGAAATCGTCCATCGTCTTCATGGGCTTGATCGAGTACAAGGACTGCCCAGGCCATGGCACGGAGAACAACAGCTTCAACCCTTGGTCTGCCAGCAATTTTTCGGTCGCCGGCCTGGCAGCGATATAGAGTTTTTCGGCCGCGTCGTAGCTGGTCGCCAGGAAAGGAATGGAATCCACGCCAAACAGGGCATTTTCATTGGAAGCGCCAGAGAGGATGAATTCGCCTATTTGCACCTGGCCGGTTTGAACTGCACGCTTGATTTCCGGCATTTTGTACAGGGACGCGCCGGCATGCACGGTGATCTTGAGCTTGCCGCCCGTGGCCTTGCCGACGTCGTCGGCAAACTGTTGCACATTTTCCGTCTGGAAGGTATTGCTGGCGTACGCCGTTGGCAGGTCCCATTTCGCTTGCGCCAACGCCAGCGGTGCAGTCAGGGTGGCAGCGCAGGCCAGGATGAAGACAAGTTTTTTCATTGAAGTTCCTAAGTTGGTCGCGGTCAAAACGATGCGAGTTGTTGATTGAGCAGGTCAGTGATCAGCATTGCCCCCGGGGCATGGGTGATGCAGAACGCGGGGCGGGCCTGAACCAGCGCTGCTTGGGGCGTGACGCCGCAGGCCCAGAACACCGGAATTTCGTCTTCCATCACGTCCACCGCGTCGCCGTAATCGGGCGCGTCCAGACGGGTGATGCCGATCAGGGCGGGATCGCCCAGGTGCACCGGCGCGCCATGCACATTGGGGAAGCGCGATGTCACCTGCACCGCGCGAATGGCCGCCGCCGCCTTCATGGGCCGCATCGACACCACCATCGGACCCTGGAATACGCCGGCCGGCTCGGTTTCGATATGGGTGCGGTACATGGCCACGTTCTTGCCCTGCGCTATATGCCGCAAGGGCAGGCCCGCTTGCAGCAAGGCCTGCTCGAACGAGAACGAGCAGCCCAGCACAAACGTCACCAAATCAGCGCGCCACAGGGATGAGATGTCGGTCGGTTCAGCGACCACTTCACCCTGGCGCCAGACGCGGTAGCGCGGCAGGTCGGAGCGAATGTCGATATCGGCGCCGAGTCCCGGCAGCATGGCCTGGCCCGGCTCCGACACGGCCAGCAGCGGGCAGGGCTTGGGGTTGCGCTGGCAGTAGCGCAAAAAGTCAGCGGCCAGCGCCTCGGGAAGAATCACCACATTGCCCTGCACGTGATCACTGGCCAGACCGCTGGTGTGCGACTGCCAGACGCCCTGGCGGATCAGCTGGCGCACATGCTGCGCATTCCTGGCTCCTTCAGGGCCAAAAACCGACAGTATTGATTCCGACAAAGTGCTCACTTGAATACCCCGATTCACATGTCATGCGGATGACGATGGGCGGATTGTGGAAGCTCACCTGTCGTTGCGCAAATTCAAAATTTTTTGCTCACAGCATCGATTTTTTCGATTTTCAGGGTTTACCCTTGAACCCCCGTTTTGGTGCATTGGACGCCCCCTCCACGAAGGCAATCGCTGACTTGACCACGGTTTCCACCGTTTGCGAAGTGGGGGCTGTGCGGTAGCTGGCGTGGATCGGCAGGGACTGCAGCCGCGCATCGCAGCTCAGCAGTTTCAGACTGGCAAAACCGGTCAGGCGCTGCACGGCAACGCGCGGCAGCAAGGCCACGCCAAAGCCGCCCTGCACCAGTTGCACCATGGCGGAGATCGACGAAATGGCGTGCACTCTTTTGGGCTCCATCTTGTGCTGGCGGAACAAGTCCAGCAGCGTGACGTGCGGCTGCGAGCCTTTTTGAAAGGTCAACAATTCCATTTCGGCCAGCTCGTCAAGCCGGTATTTTCTTTTTTTATGCAGTGCCGGATGGCCCACGAAGGCCATTTCCATCGGCGGCAGCGCATGGTTTCGCACGCCGTCGGCGGAAGCCGGCAACACCGCAAAGACCAGATCAAGGGTGCCGCGCTGGATCTGGTCGATCAGGATCGGTGTGGTTTCCACCGTCAGCTCCAACTCCAGCCCGGGCTGATCGCTGCGCAGTTTCTCCAGCCAGGGAATCAGCCAGGAATGGAGCACCGATTCGATCGCGCCAATGCGCATCGACACGGCCAGCGGCGCGCCGGAACCCATTTCGGCTTTGACCTCGCGCTGCAATTCCAGCAGCTTGTGGGCGTACACCAGAAACCGCGCGCCGGCTGCGGTGAGCTTGAACTGTTTGTCGCGCCGGTCCAGCAGCAGCACCCCCAACTCGTCCTCCAGCGTGGAAATCCGGCTCGACATGGCGGACTGCGTCAAAAACAGCTTGTCGGCCGCCCGCGAGATGCTTTTGAGCGACGCGACCCAATAGAAGGCCTCAACAAAACGCAGGTTCATGGCGAATTATGATGGTGGCACCATGATCTCTGTCTTCGCAATTTGTATCGGCGCCAGCATCGGCGCCCTCGCCCGCTGGGGTCTGGGCCTGTGGCTCAGTCCCGGTGCCGTGCTGCCCTGGGGCACCCTGGCGGCCAACCTGATCGGTGGCTATCTGGTGGGCGTCTGCGTGGCCGTGTTTCAGACCCTGCCGCAGATGGACCCGGTCTGGCGCCTGGCGCTGGTGACGGGGTTTTTGGGCGCACTCACCACCTTTTCCAGTTTCTCGGCGGAAGTGGTCGCCATGCTGGGCCAGCAGCGCTATGCGCTGGCATTGGGCACCGCCGCGCTGCACCTGTTTGGTTCGCTCGCGCTGACGCTGGCGGGCATCAAGAGCGCCCTGTTTTTGATGGCTACGCGGGCCTGATTGACGCGTTGACCACACGGTGCGCGCCAGGCGCCGGCCAGCACCCGGCCTTTGCTCGTGGTCAAGGAGAGGGTCCGTTCCCGCGCTTGTGTTAAGGTAAAAAAATATGATCAGCGAACGCGATATCTATCTGTTGCGCGAAGGAACGCACGCCCATTTGTCAGACCAACTCGGCTGCCACCTGCGCCCCGGCGGCGGCGCCGACTTCGCGCTCTGGGCGCCCAATGCCCAATCGGTCTCGGTCGTGGGCGACTGGAATTACTGGTCGGGCGAGGCCGATCCCCTGCATCAGCGCAGCGACAGCTCCGGCATCTGGCAGGGCTTTGCCGAACACGCCCGGCACGGGCAGGGCTACAAGTACCGCATCCGCTCGCGCCAGGGGGACTATGGGGTGGACAAGGCCGATCCGTTCGCGATCTACGCCGAACTGCCGCCCGCCACCGCCTCGCGCATCTGGAGCCTCGAATACGAGTGGCAGGACGCGCCGTGGATGGCCGCGCGCGGGCCCAGGAATGCGCTGGACGCGCCGATGGCGATCTACGAAGTCCATCTGGGTTCCTGGCGGCGCGACGACGGGCACTTGCTGGGCTACCGCGAACTGGCGCACCGGCTGGCCGACTACGTGATCCAGATGGGCTTTACCCACGTCGAGCTGATGCCGGTCACCGAGCACCCGTTCTACGGCTCCTGGGGCTATCAGAGCACCGGTTACTTTGCGCCGACCGCGCGCTATGGCACGCCGCAGGACCTCATGTATTTTGTCGACCACCTGCACCAGCAGGGCATCGGTGTGCTGCTGGACTGGGTGCCTTCGCATTTTCCGACCGACGAGCACGGGCTGGGCTATTTCGATGGCACGCATCTGTTCGAGCACGCCGATCCGCGCCAGGGTTTTCACCCGGAATGGAAGTCGAGCATCTTCAATTACGGGCGCGCTGAAGTGCGCAGTTTTCTGACCTCCTCGGCTCAGTTCTGGCTCGGCCAATACCACCTGGACGGGCTGCGGGTGGACGCCGTGGCCTCCATGCTTTACCTCGATTACGCGCGCGAGCCGGGCCAGTGGATCGCCAACCGCCACGGCGGGCGCGAAAACCTGGAGGCGATCGAGTTTCTGCAAACGTTGAACCGCGCGGTCTACCGCGAGCACCCCGACACCCTCACGATGGCCGAGGAATCGACCGCCTGGCCACGGGTGTCACGCCCGACCGACATGGGCGGCCTGGGCTTTGGCATGAAGTGGAACATGGGCTGGATGCACGACAACCTGTCATACATGAGGCAGCAGCCGATCCACCGCAAATACCATCATCACCAACTGACCTTCCCGACCGCTTACGCCTTCAATGAGAATTTTGTCTTGCCGCTGTCGCACGACGAAGTGGTGCACGGCAAAGGCTCGCTGCTGGGCAAGATGCCGGGCGATGCCTGGCAGCAGTTCGCCAATCTGCGCGCGCTGTTCGGGTGGATGTGGGGCCATCCGGGCAAGAAGCTGCTGTTCATGGGCGGCGAATTCGGCCAGCGGCGCGAATGGAACCACGACGGCGAACTGGAATGGTGGCTCGCCGCTCAGGACGGGCATGCCGGGCTGCAGCGCTTTGTCACGCAGCTCAACCGCGTCTACCGGTCCACACCGGCGCTCTACCAGCTCGATTTTTCACCGGCCGGCTTTGAATGGGTGGCGGCCGACGACGCCCAGGCCAGCGTCTATGCCTTCCTGCGCAAACCGCGTGAAGGCGGCGCGAGCGTGCTGGTGGTCAGCAACATGACGCCGGTGCCGCGCAGCAACTACCGGCTCGGTGTGCCGATGACCGGTTTCTGGCGCGAGCTGATCAACAGCGACGCCCTCGAATTTGGCGGCGCCGGTTGGGGCAATCTGGGCGGCGTTGCGGCGGCGCCGGCGCCCTCCCACGGTCAGGCGCACTCGGTTGACCTGACCCTGCCACCGCTTTCCACCCTCATTCTTGAGCACAGCGCCCCTGGCTAAGCTGGCCCCCACGCTTGTCACTTCGTGTACTGCGCTGCCCCCCGAGGGGGCTTGCCTTGCTTGAGGCGGCCCGGCGCGGCGGCTAGAAGGCTGGGGTAGCCGTAGGGTGGGCAAAGCGCAGCGTGCCCACGGACTGGTTTGACTGCACGGATTGAAGATGGTGGGCACGCTGCGCTTTGCCCACCCTACAACTTATTACCGAACAAACCCTAGGACGCTGGCCGGCACGGCAAGGACTATTGCTGCAGCTGGCCCAGGTCATTTTGCAAGGCGGTCTGCGCCACGCCATCGAGCGCATGGTCGACCAGATGACCGTCGGACACGACCCGGATCGAGCCCTGGCGGCGC
>JAKFXU010000081.1 GCA_021731215.1 Rhodoferax sp. | reverse complement strand
GCGCCGGGTCGGCCTGCTGGTCCTGCTGGCTGGCGCCGGTCTGGCCGCGGCGCAAGCCCCCGCTGCGGTCCAACTGGCAGTGTCCGAGCGGGACTTTCTGACCGATATGCCGATTGTGCTGTCGGTCTCGCGGCTGCCGCAGCGCCTGGACGAAACGCCGGGCGCCGTCACCCTCCTCGACCGCGACACGATTCGCCGCTCCGGTGCGCGCGACGTGGCCGACCTGCTGCGCCTGGTGCCGGGGTTTCAGAGCAGCACCTCTTTTGAATCTGGCGCACCAATTGCCAGCTATCACGGTGCATTCGAGCGCTTTTCCGCTCGAATTCAAGTGTTGGTGGACGGCCGCTCCGTTTATTCCCCTGCCCTGTTCGGCGGTACCGGGCCCGGTATGCAGGGGGTGGCCCTGGAAGATATTGAGCGCATCGAGGTGTTGCGCGGCTCCAACTCGGCGGCTTATGGTTCGCGCGCCATGCTGGGGGTCGTCAATATTGTGACTCGCCACACCGTGGATACCTTGGGCCTGCAGGCTAAGCTGAGCGGCGGAGAAAACGGTGTACGCGATGTGCAGACGCACCTCGGCTGGGGCCAGGATGGCGCCAGCTTCCGTCTTGCGCTGGACCGCCGGGGCGATGACGGGCTGAGCGGGGCCAATGGCCACAACCAGATCAGGCGCGTTAATTTTCGCGCCGACTTGCGCGCCACGGCGAGCGATGACATTCAATTGCGCGCAGGTGGTCTAGTGATCGATTCAGGCAAAGGTTTTGCGACCAAGCCGACTTCTGATCCGTTGCGGGATCGCTCTTTCGAGTCAGGCTACGTGCAACTCGATTGGCGCCGCATTCTCGGCGTCGATGAAGATCTGGCGCTCAGTATGTCGCGCACGCAAGAATCGCACCGGGATAATTTCCCCTTTTCCTTGCTTCCAAGGTTCGGTATTAACGACAGCATTCTGATTGACTTCGGCGGCCGTACCAGAAGCGATGTCGTGACCCTGCAGCACACCGCGCGCCACGGTACCGATGTGCGGGTTGTTGTTGGGGGAGAAATCAGGCGCGAACAAGTTAGCTCCAAGCCCTTGTTCAATACCGATGCAGCGCTGGTCACCGATTTCACCCGACTATTTGGCAACGTCGAATGGCGCTTTGCCCGGGACTTGGTGCTCAATGCCGGGGCCTTGGCCGAAAAGGGCAGCGATAGTGGTAACAGTATCGCGCCGCGCTTGATGCTGAACTGGCACGTCGCCCCCGGGCAGACGCTGCGTGCCGGTATGTCCAAGGCTTACCGGCCGCCCAGCACGTTTGAGAAGTACGCTGATATTCGCTACTTTTACCGAGGCCGCCAGTTTCCGGGTCCCGCTACCAAGTCCAGCGGCAGGGTTCAGCCTGAATCTGTTCAGGCACGCGAACTGGGTTACTTGGCTGAGTTCCCGCGGCTTGGGCTCAACCTGGATGTGCGCGCCTTCCACGAGCAGACCAGTGGTTTTGTAGAGGGGACCAGCGGGCAGCCGCGCGATTTCGTCAACTCCGAAGGGTTTTCCATTCAGGGCCTTGAATACCAGCTTAAAGCGCGACCCTGGGGCGGTGCGCAACTGATCTTCAATCAAGCCTATATGGACATCGACTCGGGTGCTGCCGCAACGGCCGCATCCGCCCCCAAGCTGGCCAGCTCGCTGACCCTGTTCCAGCAGTTGCCCGGCGGTCTGGACCTGAGCCTGATGCACCAGCACAGTGGCATGGCGAAGCTGGTGGGAGAAGGTGCGTCAAGTCGAATCAGCCGCACCGACCTGCGCCTGGGCTGGCCCCTGCGTTTCGGGAGCAAGCGCGGCGAGGTCGCGCTGGTGGTGCAGAACCTGGGTTCGCCCTACCAGGACTATGTGTCGACATTTCGCTTCCAGCGCCGGGCCTTCCTGACCCTGAAGGTGGAGAACTGAGTCAGTTCAGATAATGGTTCGCCGCACCCTGCTCCTGAGCCTCTGGCTCGGCCTGTGCGCCGCGTCCTGGGCGCACGCCGGGGCGACGGTGGTGATTGTCAGCAGCGAGCGCAGTGCGGCTTACCTGGAGGCCGCCGAGGCGCTGGTCGACGAACTTGAACGCGGGGGTCTGGCGCGGGCGCAGGTGCTGCAGCTCACGGCCCTAGAGTTCCCTGGCGCCGGCCCGCTGGCGCCCAAGTTGTACGTGGCGCTGGGCATGCAAGCGGCGCAGGTGCTGGCCAGCGTCGAGGTGCGCGCACCGGTGCTGTGCACGCTGTTGCCGCGCAGCAGTTTCGAGGCTGCGCTGCGCGAGAGCGCTCGCAAGCCATCCTCGCAGTTTTCGGCTCTTTATCTTGATCAGCCCTTGAGTCGGCAACTGGAGCTGATCCGCCTGGCCTTGCCAGATGCACGTCGCCTTGGCGTGCTGTGGGGGCCGCAATCGCAGGGACAGGCTGCGGCCCTGAAAGCGCTGGCGCTGGCCCGCGGGCTGGAACTGGTGGAGGCCAGCGTCGGGCGCGATGAGTTGCTTTTCCCCAGCCTCAAAAGAGTCATTGAGCAGGCGGATCTGTTGTTGGCGCTGCCCGATCCCCAGCTCTACAACAACAGCAGCATTCAAAATATTCTGTTGACTACTTTTCGGGCGCGGGTGCCGTTGGTGGCTTTTTCACCCGCCTATGTGCGCGCCGGTGCCTTGCTGGCTTTGCATGTGAGCCCGGCGCAGATCGGGCTGCAAGCAGCGCTTATCGCGCGCGGGGTGCTGCAGGGCAAGACCTTATCCGCAATACCTCTTTATTCCCAGGACTTCAGCGTCACCGTCAACGAGCACGTCGCGCGCTCGCTCGGATTGAAGTTGGAGCCTGATGTTTTGAGCGCGCGCTTGCGACGCCGGGAAGGTACACCATGAGATGGGGTGATATTCGCAGCCGGATGTTATTGGCTGCGCTGTTGCCAGCGACCCTGGTCGCCGTGGTGCTGGCGGGCGTGTTCATGACGGTTCGACTCCTTGATTTCGACGCGCTGCACGACCAGCAAGCCAGATCCCTCGCCCGTCAGGTCGCCACCGCCAGCGAATATGGCCTGTACTCGGGCGACCTGGTCCAGTTGGAAGCCGTTGCCAAGGGTGCCTTGCGGGAGCCGGACGTACTTTTCGTGGCGATCCTGAATGGCCGGGGCGCAAGGCTGGTCTTTGTCGGCCAGGCGTCAAGCAGCGCGCCCCCGACCCTCACTGCGCAGGAAAGCCAGCATTTTGACCGGGCCACTGACACCGATCTGGTGCAGCAGCCGATCGTTGCCAGCCAGGTCAAACTCGATGACCTGTATCAGCCGGCGTCGGCCAGCGACGTGAAGGTGCCCCAAGTGCTGGGCCACGTGTTGATCGAGTTTTCCCATGAGGCAATGCATCGGCGCGCGCGTGCCATGCTGCTGGTGAGTCTGCTGGTCGCTCTGGGCGGCCTGCTGTTTGCTTACCTGTTGGCGCTGCGTCTGGGTCGGGGCGTGATTCGCCCCATCTTGCGGGTGTCCGACATGATTGAGCGCATCGGCGGCGGCGAATTGTCGGTTCGCGGGGATTTGTTGCCCGGTGACCCCCTGAACCGGGTGCAGCAGGACTTGAACCGGATGGCTGAACGGCTCGAAGCAGGCCGTGAGGAAACGGACCGGCGCATTGCCATTGCGACGCTGGAGTTGCGCGAGAAAAAGGAAGAAGCCGAGACCGCGACGCGCGCCAAGTCACGCTTTCTGGCCGCCGCCAGCCATGATCTGCGCCAACCAACCCATGCGCTGGGGATGTTCGTGGCGCGGCTGGCGCAATTGCCGCACGATGCGCAAACCCGGCAATTGATTGGCAACCTGGAGGCTTCGCTGCGCGCCATGCAGGACATGCTCAACGGTCTACTCGATATTTCCCGGCTTGATGCCCAGGCTGTGCCGGTGCAACTGAGCCCCTTTGCGCTGACCGGCATCTTCGAGCAGTTGCGCGCGGATTTGAGTCTGACCGCCGCTGACCAGGGGTTGCGCCTGCGCGTGCGGGCCAGTCCGGTCTGGGTCATGAGCGACCCCGCACTGTTGCATCGCATATTGCTTAATCTATTGGTCAATGCTTTGCGTTACACCCGCCACGGCGGCGTGTTGCTGGCGTGCCGGCTGACGCCTGATCCGCAGCGGGTGCGCATTGAGGTGTGGGACAGCGGCATCGGTATTGCGTCCGAGCATCAACAGGCTATCTTCACCGAGTTTTATCAGGTCGGTAACAGCGAGCGCGACCGCAGCAAGGGGCTCGGGCTGGGACTTAATATTGTGCAGCGCAGCGCCGGGCTGCTGGGTCACCGGTTGCAGTTCTGCTCCGTCCTGGGGCGTGGCAGCCGCTTCAGTCTCGAAGTGCCACGGGTGCCAGTCAGCGCGGCGCCGGCTTTGCTACGGCCGGCGCCGGCCGAGGCTGGTGACGATCTGGTGGGCCTGGTGCTGCTGGTGGTAGAGGACGATGCGCTGGCGCGCGAGGGCCTGGTGCGATTGCTGGAATCGTGGGGCGCGATTGTGCGCGTGGCCGACGACCTGGCAACAGCGCTGGGGCAATTAACCGGCGGGCTGGCGCCCGATGTGATCGTGAGCGACTATCGTTTGCGGGACGGGGAAAATGGCATTGACATCATCCGCCAGTTGCGCAGCGCCGCCGGGCAGTTGGTTCCGGCCTGCCTGATCAGCGGCGACACCGACCCGGCGCTGATACTGGCGGCCCGCTCGGCCGGGCTGACCCTGCTGCACAAGCCGGTGCGCCCGGCCAAACTGCGCAGCCTGGTGCGCCGGCTGGCCAGCCATCACGGTGACGCCGAGGGCGCAGACTTGACGTAACCGTGGCGAGCGGCCGCGAGCACGGCCTGAACCCGGGTCTGCACGCCAAAGACGCGCAGAATCCCGCTGACATGGTTCTTGGTGGTTTCATCCGAGAGCTGCAGCAGTTGGCTGATGTCCTTGTTGGAGCGGCCATCGAGCAGCAGATACAGGACATCTTCCTGGCGCGGCGTCAGTTGCGGCGCGAGCTGGCCGGCGTCGGCCGGCGCCACGCCGGGTGCGGGGCGCAGCTCAGGGGGCAGATAGACCTCCCCCGCGAGCACCAGCCGCACTGCTCTGAGCAACTCGGCGCTCAGGGCGGCCTTGGTGACGAAGCCGGCGGCGCCGCGCGCCAGCACCTGGCGCATGATTGGCACATTGACCGAGCCCGACAGCATGATGATGGGCAGTTCCGGATGCTCGCGTCTGAACCTATTGAGCGCCGTCAATCCGTTCATGTCGGGCAGGTGGTAGTCCAGCAGCACCAGATCGAGATCGGGGTGCAGGGCGGCAAGTTCGAACGCGCCGCCACAGTGCCCGGCGTCCAGCACCTCGACCTGCGCGTCCAGCCCCTTGAGGACCTGGCGCAAGCCCTCGCGCACCAGGGCATGGTCATCAATTACGAGAATTTTCAAGACCTTGGCCCTCCTGTTTTGACGTGCACCGGCGTGGGAGGCAGCCAGTGGCGTAACGGCAATGGCCAGCTTCCTACAATACACACCATGTTTGTCCACCTGCGTCTGCACACCGAATTCTCCGTCGTCGACGGCACCAACCGCATCGATGATATCGTCAAGTCAGCCGCCGCTGACGGGCAGCCGGCTTTGGCCATCACCGATCTGAGCAATCTGTTTGGCGCCATCAAGTTTTACAAAGAAGCCCGCAAGCGCGGCGTCAAGCCGCTGATCGGCACCGAAATCTGGCTCGAAGGCTTGGGCCAGGACGCCACCAGCCTGTCGCGCCTGCTGCTGCTGGTGCAAAACCACCAAGGTTACCTGAATTTGTCGGAACTGCTGGCGCGCGCCTGGACCCAGCATGCGGGCAAGCCGCAGGCCAGCGTCAAGCTGGCCTGGCTGGCCGAACTCAACCAGGGTCTGATCGTCTTGTCGGGCGCCCAGGCCGGGCCGGTCGGGCAAGCCCTGCTGCAGAGCGATGAGGCGCGCGCCTTTGAGGTCGCGCTGCAATTGGGCAGCCTGTTTGCGCACCGTTTTTATCTGGAACTGCAGCGCGCCGGCCGCGCCGATGATGAAGCCCACGTCAGCGCCACGGTGCAACTGGCCGCGCGCATGGGCTTGCCGGTGGTGGCGACGCACCCGGTGCAGTTCACCGGGGCCGATGATTTTGAAGCGCACGAAGCCCGTGTCTGCATTGCCGAGGGCGAGATTCTGGGCAACCAGCGCCGCGTGCGCAAGTTCACGCGCGAGCAGTATTTCAAGTCCAGTGCGCAGATGCAGGCGCTGTTTGCCGACCTGCCCTCGGCGCTGGCCAATACGGCGGAAATTGCCCGGCGCTGCAACCTGACGCTCATTTTGGGCAAACCCCAGTTGCCGGAGTTCCCGACGCCCGAAGTCAATGGCCAGCGCCTGTCGCCGGACGAGTACTTTCGCTACGCCTCGCATGAAGGGCTCAAGGAGCGGCTGATCCATCTCTATCCGGATCAGGCCAGGCGCGCGAGCGAACGGCCGCGTTACGTCGAACGCCTGGAGTTTGAGATCGCCACCATTTTGAAAATGGGCTTTCCCGGCTACTTTTTGATCGTGGGTGACTTCATCAACTGGGCCAAGAACAACGGCTGCCCGGTCGGGCCCGGCCGCGGCTCGGGGGCCGGCTCGCTGGTGGCCTATTCGCTCAAGATCACCGACCTGGATCCGCTGCAGTACAAGCTGCTGTTCGAGCGCTTTTTGAACCCCGAGCGGGTCTCCATGCCCGACTTCGACATTGACTTTTGCCAGAGCAACCGCGACCGGGTGATTGACTACGTCAAGCTCAAATACGGCAAGAACGCGGTCAGCCAGATTGTTACGTTCGGCACCATGGCGGCGCGCGCGGCGGTGCGCGACGTCGGCCGCGTGCTTGATCTGAGCTACACCTTTTGCGACGGCATCAGCAAGCTCATCCCCAACAAGCCGGGCGTCAGCGTCAGCCTGCAGTTGCCGCCGCCGGACCGCAAAAAAGACGATAAAACCGTTTATGCCACGGAAGCGGAGCCGCTCCTGGCCGAGCGCGAAAGCAAGGAGGAGGACGTCAAGACGCTGCTGGAGCTGGCGCGCAAGCTGGAGGGCTTGACGCGCAACGTCGGCATGCACGCCGGCGGCGTGCTGATCGCGCCCGGCAAACTGACCGACTTTTGCCCGCTCTACCAGCAACCGGGCAGCGACTCGGCGGTGAGCCAGTACGACAAGAACGACGTGGAAGCCATCGGCCTGGTGAAGTTCGACTTTTTGGGGCTGGCCACGCTCACCATTCTGGAGATTGCGCGCGAATTCATCATGCAGCGCCATCAGGGCCAGGAGAATTTTGCGTTCGAGAATTTGCCGCTTGACGACACCCGCGTCTACAAGCTGTTCTCCGACGGCAAGACCGAGGCGGTGTTCCAGTTTGAATCTCGCGGCATGCAGGGCATGCTCCGGGACGCCAAGCCGACCCGGCTCGAAGACCTGATTGCGCTCAACGCCTTGTACCGTCCGGGACCGATGGACCTGATCCCGAGCTTTGTGGCGCGCAAGCACGGGCGCGAGGTGGTCGAGTACCCGCACCCGCTGGTGGCCGACATGCTGTCGGAGACCTACGGCATCATGGTCTACCAGGAGCAGGTGATGCAGACCGCGCAGATGCTGGGCGGCTACTCGCTCGGCGGCGCCGACATGCTGCGCCGCGCCATGGGCAAGAAAGACGCCGACGAGATGGCCAAGCACCGCCAGATCTTCCGCGACGGCGCCGCCAAAAACGATATCAATCAGGACAAGGCCGACGAGGTGTTCGACCTGATGGAGAAGTTCGCCGGCTACGGCTTCAACAAGTCGCACGCCGCCGCCTATTCGCTCTTGGCCTACCACACCGCCTGGCTCAAGGTGCACTACACGGCCGAGTTCTTCTGCGCCAACATGACGGTGGAGATGGACGACACCGACAAGCTCAAGGTCTTGTATGAAGACGCGCTCAAGATGGGCCTGACGTTTGAGCCGCCCAATGTGAACCGGGGCGTGAGCCGCTTCGAGCCGATTTCCGACAAGATGATTCGCTACGGCCTGAGCGCCATCAAGGGCACCGGCCAGCAAGCGATCGAGGCGATCGTGGCGGCGCGCGAAGGCCGTGGCGCCGGCCCTTCGGGTAGCGAAGCGGGCCCGTTCAAGAGCCTGTTCGATTTTTGCGTTCGGGTCGACCGCAGCCGCATCAACAAGCGCACGGTGGAGGCCTTGATCAAGGCCGGCGCCTTCGATTCGATCCAGCTCAACCGGGCCAGCCTGCTGGCCTCGGTCGACCGCGCCTTCGACTTTGGCGCGGCGGCCATCGCCAACGCCAATCAAGGCGGCTTGTTTGACCTGGGCGGCGACGACGATCATGGCTCCAGCACGCAGGAGCCCGACTTGGTGGAGGCCCTGCCGTGGGGCGTGAAGG
>JAKFXU010000241.1 GCA_021731215.1 Rhodoferax sp. | reverse complement strand
ATTTGAAATTAGTTAATTAAATAGGTAGAATTTTGTCTGCTGTACTAATGCTGTACTAAATTAGGCAAGAACCAAGGAGACAAACATGTCAGCAGTTCCCGAGAATTTTTCCGGCTCAGCCGCCCATGACGCAGACCATCAGGAAACCCGCGAATGGAGGGACGCGCTTTCGGCCGTGATCCAGAACGAAGGCCCGGCGCGGGCGCACTTTTTGCTGGAGCAGTTGCTGGAGCACGCGCGCCAAAGCAGCATTGACATGCCGTTTTCGGCCAACACCGGCTATGTCAATACCATCGAGGTCGATCAGGAAGAGCGCTGCCCTGGCAACATCGAAATTGAGGAGCGCCTGCGTGCCTACATGCGCTGGAATGCCATGGCGATGGTGGTCAAGGCCAATCGCCATGATCCGGCTGATGGTGGCGATCTGGGGGGGCACATCGGCTCGTTCGCCTCGCTGGCCCACATGTTTGGCGCCGGCTTCAATCACTTCTGGCACGCCGAGAGCGAAAAGCATGGCGGCGACTGCCTCTACATCCAGGGCCATGTGTCGCCCGGCGTTTACGCGCGCGCCTATCTGGAAGGGCGCCTGACGGAGGAGCAGTTGCTCAACTTCCGCCAGGAAGTCGATGGCAAAGGCCTGTCGAGCTATCCGCACCCCAAGCTGATGCCCGAGTTCTGGCAGTTTCCGACCGTGTCCATGGGTCTGGGCCCGCTGATGGCGATTTACCAGGCGCGCTTTTTGAAGTACCTGCACGCGCGCGGCATTGCCGATACCACCAACCGCAAGGTCTGGGTGTTTTGTGGCGACGGTGAGATGGACGAAGTAGAGTCGCTGGGCGCGATTGGCCTGGCGGCGCGTGAAAAACTCGACAACCTGATTTTTGTGATCAACTGCAACCTGCAGCGCCTGGATGGCCCGGTGCGCGGCAACGGCAAGATCGTGCAGGAGCTCGAAGGTGAGTTCCGCGGTGCCGGCTGGAACGTCATCAAGCTGCTGTGGGGCAGCGAGTGGGATCCCTTGCTGGCGCGCGACAAGGACGGCGCCTTGCGCAAAGTGATGATGGACACGCTCGACGGTGATTACCAGGCGTTCAAGGCCAATGACGGTGCCTACGTGCGCAAGCATTTCTTTGGCCGCGATCCACGCACGCTGGCGATGGTCGCCCACATGAGCGACGACGAAATCTGGGCCTTGCGCCGTGGCGGCCACGATCCGAAAAAGGTCTACGCCGCGTACGCTGCGGCCGTCAAGCATGAAGGCCAGCCGACCGTGCTGCTGATCAAGACCGTCAAGGGTTTTGGCATGGGCAAGAGCGGCGAGGGCAAAAACGCCGTGCACCAGACCAAGAAGCTGACCGATGAGGACATCAAGATCTTCCGCGACCGCTTCAACATCCCGATTTCGGACAGCGAGCTGTCCAAGTTGCCGTTCTACAAGCCGGCTGACGACACGCCCGAGATGCGCTACCTGCATGAGCGGCGCCAGGCGCTGGGCGGCTACCTGCCGCATCGCCGCACCAAGGCCAACGAGCAATTTACCGTGCCTGCGCTGGAAACCTTCAAAGCCGTGCTCGACCCGACCATCGAAGGCCGCGAGATTTCGACTACCCAAGCTTATGTGCGCTTTTTAACCACACTGTTGCGTGACCAGGCGCTGGGCCCGCGCGTGGTGCCCATTCTGGTGGACGAGGCGCGCACCTTCGGCATGGAAGGACTGTTCCGCCAGATCGGTATTTACAACCCGGCGGGTCAAAACTACACCCCGGTCGATAAAGACCAGGTCATGTACTACAAGGAAGACAAGCGGGGCCAGATTCTGCAAGAGGGCATCAACGAGGCCGGCGGCATGAGCAGTTGGATTGCCGCTGCCACCAGCTATAGCACCAACAACCGCATCATGGTGCCGTTCTACGTCTATTATTCGATGTTCGGTTTCCAGCGCATTGGCGACCTGGCCTGGGCCGCCGGCGACATGCAGGCGCGCGGCTTCCTGCTGGGCGGCACCTCCGGGCGCACCACGCTCAACGGCGAAGGTCTGCAGCACGAAGACGGCCACAGCCAGATCCTGGCCGGCACCATTCCGAACTGCATCAGCTATGACCCGACGTTTGCGCACGAAGTCGGCGTCATCCTGCACCACGGCTTGAAACGCATGGTCGAAAAACAGGACAACGTCTACTACTACATCACGCTGCTCAATGAAAACTACCCGATGCCCGGCCTGACGGCGGGCACTCAAGAGCAGATCATCAAGGGCATGTATTTGTGCAAAGAGGGAGCCAAGTTGACGCCGCGTGTGCAGTTGCTGGGCTCCGGCTCCATCCTGCGCGAGTCGATTGCCGCGCAGGAGCTGCTGGAACAAGACTGGGGCGTGGCGGCCAACGTCTGGAGCTGCCCCAGCTTCAACGAGCTGACCCGTGACGGCCAGGATTGCGAACGCTACAACCTGCTGCACCCGACGCAAACCCCGCGCGTCTCCTTCGTCGGCCAACAACTGGCCGCTCATACCGGACCGGTGGTGGCGTCGACCGACTACATGAAGGCCTACGCCGAGCAAATTCGCTCCTTCATTCCGAAGGGGCGTACTTACAAAGTGCTGGGCACTGACGGTTTTGGCCGCAGCGATTTCCGCAGCAAGCTGCGCGAGCACTTCGAGATCAATCGCCACTACATCGTGGTCGCCGCGCTCAAGGCCTTGAGCGAAGAGGGCAGCGTGCCGGTGGCAAAAGTGGTGGAAGCGATTGCCAAATACGGCATCCAGACCGACAAGGTCAATCCGCTCTACGCCTGACAACAAGAACGCAAGGAGACAAGCATGTCTTTAATTGAAATCAAAGTGCCCGATATCGGTGACTTCGCCGAAGTAACCGTGATTGAGTTGATGGTCAAGCCCGGCGACCCGGTCAAGGCTGAACAATCCCTGATCACCGTCGAGTCCGACAAAGCCTCGATGGAGATCCCGTGCAGCCACGCCGGTGTCGTCAGGGAACTCAAGGTCGCGCTGGGTGACAAGGTGAAAGAGGGCTCGTTGGTGCTGATGCTGGAGGTGCAAGGTGCGGCTGGCGCGGCTGCGCCGGTGGCCCCCGCTGCTGAGTCAAAACAGGCTGCGGCTCCCGTCGCTCAATCGCAAGCAGCTTCTAGTTCAGCAGCCAGTGCAAGCGCAGCGGCCAGCGTTGGCCCGGTTGAAGTCCGTGTCCCTGACATCGGGGACTTCAAGAACGTCGCCGTTATTGAGATCTTTGTCAAGCCGGGCGACAACATCCGGCTGGAGCAGTCCCTGATCACGGTCGAATCCGACAAGGCGGCGATGGAGATTCCGTCCAGCCACGCCGGTGTGCTCAAGGAACTCAAGGTCAAGGTCGGTGACAAGGTCAATATTGGCGACCTGCTGGCGATGCTCGAAGGCGCGGCCTCGGCTGCCGCGCCGCCTGCTGCGGCGGCGAGCGCAGCCCCGGTGGCCGCTGCAGCCGCAGCACCGGCCGTCGCCGCGCTGGCGGTGCCGGCGCACAACCCGACATCAGCGCCGCTGGGCCTGCCGCACGCCTCGCCTTCGGTGCGCAAGTTCGCCCGTGAGCTCGGTGTGCCCTTGAATGAAGTCAAAGGCAGCGGACTGAAAGGCCGCATCACCGACGCCGACGTTCAATCGTTCACCCGCTCGGTGATGAGCGGCGCCGTGCAGACGCTGGCGGCGGCGGCACAGGCCAAGAGCGTGGGCGCCGGCAATGACGGCGCCGGCCTGGGCCTGATCCCCTGGCCCAAGGTGGACTTCGCCAAGTTTGGCTCGATCGAGCGCAAGGAGCTGTCGCGCATCAAGAAGATCAGCGGCGCCAACCTGTTGCGCAACGCCATCATGATTCCGGCCGTCACCAACCATGACGACTGCGACATCACGGAGCTGGAAGCCTTTCGCGTTTCCACCAACCTGGAGAACGAAAAGACCGGCAAGGCAGGAGTTCACGCAGGCGTGAAGGTCACCATGCTGGCGTTCCTGATCAAGGCCTGCGTGGCCGCGCTCAAGAAGTTCCCCGAGTTCAACAGCTCGCTCGACGGCGACGCCTTGATCTACAAGCAGTACTTTCACATCGGTTTTGCGGCGGACACGCCCAACGGCCTGATGGTGCCGGTGATCAAGGATGCCGACAAAAAAGGCATCATGCAAATCTCGCAGGAGATGAGCGAGCTGGCCAAGAAGGCGCGCGATGGCAAGTTGAGCCCGGCTGAAATGTCGGGTGCTTCGTTCACCATTTCCAGCCTGGGCGGCATTGGCGGGCGTTACTTCACGCCCATCATCAACGCGCCGGAGGTGGCGATTCTGGGCGTCTGCAAGTCCACCATCCAGCCGGTATGGGACGGCAAGGCCTTCCAGCCGCGCCTGATGCTGCCACTCAGCCTGACCTGGGATCACCGCGTCATCGACGGGGCCGCAGCCGCGCGCTTCAATGTCTATCTGGGTCAGATCCTGGGCGATTTCCGCCGGGTCCTGCTGTAAACACGAGAGGCACGACATGGCAATCATCGACATCAAAGTTCCCGACATCGGCGACTTCGCCGAAGTCACCGTCATCGAACTCATGGTCAAACCGGGCGACAGCATCAAGCCCGAGCAAAGCCTGATCACCGTGGAGAGCGACAAGGCCTCGATGGAAATCCCCTCCAGCCACGGCGGTGTGGTGAAAGAACTCAAGGTCGCGCTGGGCGACAAAGTGAAAGAAGGCGCGCTGGTGCTGACGCTGGAAGTCGCCGCTGCGGAGGTCGTCCCGGCTACTGAACAAAAATCGGCGCCAGCCGCTGCCGCTGCTGCACCCGCTACCGCACCCGCTGTGGCAGCGCCGACCGCGTCTACGTTCGCCGGCACGGCCGATCTGGCGTGCGACCTGCTGGTGCTCGGCGCCGGCCCCGGTGGCTATTCGGCCGCCTTTCGCGCGGCCGATCTCGGCCTCAAAGTGGTGCTGGTCGAGCGCTACGCCACGCTGGGTGGCGTCTGCCTGAACGTGGGCTGCATCCCGTCCAAGGCGCTGCTGCACGTGGCCACCGTCATTGACGAAGTCAGCCACATGGCGGCATTGGGCGTTGACTTTGGCGCGCCCAAGGTCAACGTCGATACGCTGCGCGGCCACAAGGAAAAAGTCATCACCAAGCTCACCGGCGGGCTGGCGGCCATGGCCAAGATGCGCAAGGTCACCGTGGTGCGCGGCTACGGCGCCTTCGTCGGCGCCAACCATGTGCAGGTGGAAGAAACCACCGGCAGCGCGCAAGAGAAAACCGGCAAGACGCAGACCATTGCGTTCAAAAAGTGCATCATCGCGGCCGGCTCACAAGCCGTGCGCCTGCCGTTCATGCCGAACGATCCGCGCGTGGTGGACAGCACCGGCGCCCTGGCATTGAAAGAAGTGCCCAAACGCATGTTGATTCTGGGTGGCGGCATCATCGGCCTGGAAATGGGCACCGTCTACAGCACACTGGGCGCACGCCTGGACGTCGTTGAAATGCTCGACGGCCTGATGCAGGGCGCCGACCGCGACCTGGTCAAAATCTGGCAGAAGATGAACGCGCCGCGTTTTGACAACATCATGCTCAAGACCAAGACGGTAGGCGCACGTGCCTTGCCCGAAGGCATCGAGGTGACCTTTGCACCGGCGGAAGAGGGCGATAACGGTGGAATTAAGGCCCCCGCACCCCAAGTGTACGACCTGGTGCTGCAAGCCGTGGGCCGCACGCCCAATGGCAAGAAGATCGCCGCCGACAAGGCCGGTGTCGCCGTGACGGAGCGCGGCTTCATCAACGTCGACATCCAGATGCGCACCAACGTGCCCCACATCTTCGCCATCGGCGACATCGTCGGCCAGCCGATGCTGGCGCACAAGGCGGTGCACGAGGCGCATGTGGCGGCCGAAGTGATAGCCGGTGAACTGCAGGGCAACAAGGAACTGGCCAGCGCCGCCTTCAACGCCCGCGTCATTCCCAGCGTGGCCTACACCGACCCCGAAGTGGCCTGGGTCGGCCTGACCGAAGACCAGGCCAAGGCGCAGGGCATCAAGGTCAAAAAGGGACTCTTCCCCTGGACCGCATCGGGGCGCGCCATTGCCAACGGCCGCGACGAAGGCTACACCAAGCTGCTGTTTGACGACTCACCCGAGGCGCACGGCCACGGCAATATCCTGGGCGGCGGTATGGTAGGCACCCACGCCGGCGACATGATTGGCGAGATTGCACTGGCGATTGAAATGGGCGCCGATGCAATCGACATCGGCAAAACCATCCACCCGCACCCCACGCTGGGGGAATCCATCGGCATGGCGGCGGAAGTGGCGCACGGGAACTGCACTGATTTGCCGCCAGCGCGGAAGTAGCCAACTGATTCAAGCCTCAACAAAAAGCCAGAGCCCTGACCGGTTCGGGCTTTTTACTGTCTGAACAGTCTGGATGGGCGCATCACGAATGCTGTATGCGCTGTGTGGGCTATCCATTTAACCAGATCATGGGAGCGAACGTCAGTTGGTCGTATTGATCTGCCGATCAGCATCCAAACCCGCTGCGGTCGCTTTCGCACCATGGAGGCGCAAAGCCGCCACCAGTTCCGCTTTGGAGTACGGCGGTTTCTTGAGGTCACTTAACGATTTTGCAAGGGCTTGACTTGTTCTTTGTGGGGCGGCCGTAAACAGACTATCCAGAAATACACCGGCCTTGACAACCTCAACGCCAAGTGTCCTTGTATCTGTGACGGCCAGATGCTTGGTGTTGTCGGAAACGATCATGACCTTGTGCAGCGTTGGGTCATTTTCTTCACCGAGTCCGTTGACCAGGACCAAAGCGGCGGCGATCAGGTGCCGGTCGTTGTCATGCACCCGAGCGGGGACACGGGACATGAAAGCGTTGTCGTCATACCCGGTAATCAGATGCCCATTGTTGGTGGCACGTTGAAACGCCTTGAGCCGTTTGGCACCTGACTTCGATGCGTCGGGATGCACTTGCGGCCAGTTCCGCAAGAACTCGGCTTCAACGTCACCTGTCCAGTAGGTAAAGTAGAGGTCTTCCAGCATCAAGTCAAACAGGATATCCGACAAGCGCGATGGCAGCAGCACGCAGGTATCCAAAATAGCCAGGGTGTTGCCACCTGGGGAGAGCGGGTGGCGATCCATCACGGACGGTCACCGATTTTTGGACAGTGCTTTGACCCGGCGCAACACGTCTGCTTCAGTGCTTTTGTAGGCGCCGGTTTTTTGGCCCTCAGTACGCAGGTCAGTGGCCTTGTCCGTAACCTGATGCTTGGCTTTCCAGTCCAACACAGCGGCACGGGAAACCCGCCGATGTCCGCCAGCGGAAACCGTGGCACCCTTGAGCTTGTTCTGGTCGATCAACATGGCGACGTAGGGGCGGCTGTACCCCAGCATTTGCGCCGCCTGTGCCGTGCTGATGAGGTCATTGGCGGTAGCAAGCGTCTTCGGCATCTCGATATCGACCGTTTGGCTCTCAATGTCCACCAAGTGGCGTATCAGCAGCAAGCGGGCGCTACGACTTTGCGGGGTGGTGGCTTCCAGAACCTGGTGCAGTGCGTTGGCAACCTGATCGGACAAGGTTCCGGTCATCGACCCGATGGCATCAGCCAAAGGCCCCAGCGGATCGTAGCGGTGCGCAGGTGTCTTACCTAGTGTGGTGGCGGCAGGCATGATGCCCTCCAAATATTGATTCAGATATCGGTTCGGTCTAAAACGAAAACAATGAATAATACGAAAATTTTGTAGAATGTGCAACATCTGCCGTCAATCCCGAGTTACTGGCGTGAACGGGGAGTGACCTTGCAGCCCCCTCAAACGGGAAATCCGCGTGCAAGTGTGCAATGCATGCAATTCTGCAAACGACCGGCCTTGATTCAAGGCTGTTACGCCCCACACTAATCCCGACCAACGAACCTACCCTATTCCAGGTCGAATTCGGCGGTTTGTCCCACCACCATTTGGAAGGTGCGCGTACCTCACTGTGAATGGGACGCCGGTGGCCTGATGGCGCTGGCGTAGGTGTGGCCGCATGGCCAAAGCCCCTCAGTTCGCCTACGGGGTAAATGCTCGACGGCCTGATGCAGGGCGCCGACCGTGACCTGGTCAAGATCTGGCAGAAGATGAACGCCCCGCGTTTTGACAACATCATGCTCAAGACCAAAACGGTGGGCGCCAGGGCCACACCCGAAGGCATCGAGGTGACGTTTGCACCAGCCGAGGAGGGCGAAGCTGGTGGCAACGCCAGCGTTGCGGCCCCCCCGCCGCAAACTTACGACCTGGTGTTGCAAGCGGTGGGCCGCACGCCCAACGGCAACAAGATCGCCGCCGACAAGGCCGGTGTCGCGGTGACCGATCGGGGTTTCATCAACGTCGACATCCAGATGCGCACCAACGTCCCGCACATCTTCGCCATTGGCGACA
>JAKFXU010000240.1 GCA_021731215.1 Rhodoferax sp. | reverse complement strand
GGCTCACATCGCGCAGGATGTGCGAGCCGCCGTAGTATTGGTTGATGTTGGTGACGTTCAGCATGTTGGTGGTCTGTTTTCATCAGGCTTGTGGTTGGCGCTGCAGGCCGGGGGTAGCCCGGCGGCTACTCACTTTCTTTTGCTTCGCCAAAAGAAAGTAAGCAAAGAAAAGGCGACCCTGCTGTCTGCGTCCCCCTTCGCTGGCGCTACGGGGGCAACCTGCGGTGCTCGGTCCAGCCGGGGTCTCGCTCGAACTCGCTTCGCTCAGACAATCGCGAGCCCTGATCCGCCTGGCCCTGCGCTCCTCGGCGCAGCCAGAAGGGGGGTGGGTTCGGGTACCGAAGCCGGGCTCCGACAGGACGCGCTCTGCGCGTCCTGTCTCCCCGAATTCGTATTGGTTTTTGGTCTGCGCGCTCAAAGCCCGTTTGGCTGGGCCGAGCAGCGCAGGCAAAAGCGGATCAGGGCTCGCGATTGTCTGAGGCGAAGCCGAGTTCGAGCGAGACCCCGCTTTTGCCGAGCACCGCAGGTTGCCCGTAGCGAAGCGAAGGGACCCAGACCATCGGGTCGCCTTTCTTTTCCTTAGGTTTCTTTGGCGAAGCAAAGAAAAGTAAGTCGCCCGCCGGGGCGAGACCCGGCTTGCCGGCACACCACTGACCGCCGAATCAAAGAAGTCTTCGACAGGCTCAGCCCGAACGGCGGTGAACTCAACGCCCAAGGTACACCTCAATCACCCGTTCATCCGCCTGCACCTGCGCCAGCGTGCCTTGGGCCAGCACCGCGCCATCGCACAGCACGGTGACGATGGCGGAGATGGTGTTGATGAAGCTCATGTCGTGCTCCACCACCATCAGCGAGTGTTTGCCCTTGAGGCTCAGGAACAACTCAGCGGTGCGCTGCGTTTCTTCGTCCGTCATGCCGGCCACCGGTTCGTCCAGCAGCAGCAGCTTGGGGTCTTGCATCAGCAGCATGCCAATCTCAAGCCATTGTTTCTGCCCGTGGCTCAGGTTGCCGGCCTGGCGCGCGACGCTGTCGGCCAGATGAATGGTGTGCAGCACCTCCAGCAGGTGGTCGCTCTGCGCCGAGTCGAGGCGGAACAACAGGGAGGCTTGCACCGCCTTGTTGGTCTTGAGCGCCAGCTCCAGATTTTCAAACACCGTGAGCTGCTCGAACACGGTGGGCTTCTGGAACTTGCGGCCAATGCCCAGTTGCGCAATTTCAGGCTCGGTGTAGCGCAGCAGGTCAATCGTGCTGCCAAAGTACACGGTGCCGGAATCCGGCCGCGTCTTGCCGGTGATGATGTCCATCAGGGTGGTCTTGCCCGCGCCGTTGGGTCCGATGATGCAGCGCAGCTCGCCGGGCGCAATGTCGAGCGACAGTTGGTTGATGGCCTTGAAGCCATCAAAGCTCACGCTCACGTCTTCCAGGTACAGGATGCGGCCGTGGGTGACGTCCACTTCCCCGGCTATGGCGATGCGAGAAAAGCCGGCGGCGCGGCCACCGGATTCGGTCCGGCCGCGCAGCACCTTCTGCTGGCGCTCCTGAGCGCGGCGCGCACCTTGTTCCAGCAGCTCAGGCGTCATGCTTTTGCCTCTTCAATTTCTGCACCAGGCCGAGCACGCCATGGGGCAAAAACAGGGTCACGCCAATGAACAGCGCGCCCAAAAAATACAACCAGTATTCCGGATAGGCCACCGTCAGCCAGCTCTTGGCGCCATTGACGATGAAGGCGCCGACGATGGGCCCGATCAGCGTGGCGCGCCCGCCCACGGCGGCCCAGATGGCAATCTCGATCGAATTGGCCGGGCTCATCTCGCTCGGGTTGATGATGCCCACCTGCGGCACATACAGGGCGCCGGCCACGCCGCACATCATGGCCGAGAGGGTCCAGATGGTGAGCTTGTAGCCGATGGGGTTGTAGCCCGAGAACATGACCCGCGTCTCGGCGTCGCGCACGGCCTGCAGCACGCGGCCAAACTTGGCTGTCACCAGCCAGCGCGCCAACAGGAAGAAGCCCAGCAGCGTCACGCCGGTCAGCACAAACAGCGTCATGCGCATTGGCTGCGTGGCAATCGGAATGTTCAGGATGCGCTTGAAATCGGTAAAGCCGTTGTTGCCGCCAAAGCCGGTTTCGTTGCGGAAGAACAGCAGCATGGCGGCAAAGGTCATGGCCTGCGTGATGATGGAAAAATACACGCCTTTGATGCGCGAGGAGAAGGCAAAGTAGCCAAACACAAAGGCCACCAGCCCCGGCACCGCCACCACCAGCAACAGCGTGGCGATGAAGCTGTCGCTCCAACTCCAGTGCCAGGGCAGCTCTTTCCAGTCCAGAAACACCATGAAGTCCGGCAGTTCGCTCTTGTAGTTGCCGTCCGTGCCAATCTGGCGCATCAGGTACATGCCCATGGCATAGCCGCCGAGCGCAAAGAACAGGCCGTGGCCCAGGCTCAGAATGCCGGTGTAGCCCCAGATCAGGTCCATGGCCAGCGCGCAGATGGCGTAGCACATGATCTTGCCCAGCAACCCGACGGCGTAGTCGCTCAGGTGCAACAGGCTGCCCTGGGGCACCAGCAGGTTGAGCAGCGGCGCCAGCGCGCAGACCCCGATCAGCGCGGCGATGAAGACGCTCCAACCGGCACGGGAGAGCAGCGGCGCACGGGTTGGAAGAGTAATGGCACTCATGCTTCGGCGCTCCGGCCCTTGAGGGCAAAGATGCCTTGGGGGCGCTTCTGAATAAAGATGATGATCAACACCAGCACGGCAATCTTGGCCAGCACGGCGCCGGCCCAGCCCTCCAGCAACTTGTTCAACACGCCCAGGCCCAGCGCCGCGTACACGGTGCCCGCCAACTGGCCCACGCCGCCCAGCACCACGACTAGAAAAGAGTCCACGATATAGCCCTGCCCCAGGTCCGGCCCGACGTTGCCGACCTGGCTCAAGGCGCAACCCGCCAGCCCGGCGATGCCGGAACCCAAGGCAAAGGCATAGGTGTCGATGCGCGCCGTGTTGACCCCCATGCAGGCAGCAATCGGACGGTTTTGCGTGACGCCGCGCACGAACAGGCCCAGGCGCGTCTTGCCGATCAGCCACGCCACGCCCAGCAATACAAAGACGGCAAAGCCGATGATCACCAGCCGGTTGTAGGGCAGCGACAGATTGCCCAGCACCTGCACGCCGCCGCTCATCCACGACGGGTTCTCCACCCCCACGTTTTGCGCGCCAAACAGGCTGCGCACCAACTGCATCAACATCAGACTGATGCCCCAGGTGGCCAGCAGCGTCTCCAGCGGGCGGCCGTATAAATAGCGGATCACCGTGCGCTCCAGCGCCGCCCCCATCAGCGCCGAGGCCAGAAACGCCACCGGCACCGAGGCCAGCAAGTACCAGTCAAACGCGCCCGGCAGGTATTGCTGAAACAGGCCCTGCACCACATAGGTGGCATAGGCGCCAATCATCATCAGCTCGCCATGCGCCATGTTGATCACGCCCATCAGACCGTAGGTGATGGCCAGGCCCAGCGCCACCAGCAGCAGGATGGAGCCCAGGCTGATGCCGCTGAACAGGGCGCCCAGCCGGTCGCCCCAGGCCAGCGCGGCCTCGACCTGGCGCAATGCTTTTTGCAACGCGGCTTTCACGTCGGGCTCGCTCTCCTGGGTCAGGCGCGCCAGCAACACCGTTTTGGTGCTGGCCTGCGTGCTGCTGCCCAGCAATGCGGCGGCTTCCAGGCGCTTGGCTTGGTCGCGGCTGCCCAGCAGTGCTGCGGCGCGCACCAGGCCCAGCAGACCTTTGATCTGCGCGTTTTGCTCGGCGGCCAACGCTGTTTCGATCAAGGGCAACCTGCTTTCATCCGCATCGCTCTGCAACTGCTTGACGGCGGCCAGGCGGATCTGGTCGTCCTTGGAAAACAGCTTGAGCGTCGCCAGCGCCGAGTCCAGCTCGCCGCGCATGCGGTTGTTGTTGATCACGTCTTGGGCATCGGCTGGCAGGGCAACTTCGGCACCGGTCACGGGGTCAAAGCCCTGGTCGTGCTTGACGATGAAGACCCTGTCACCGGCCACTTTCACCGCGTCGTCCGACAGGGCCTGCAAAAACGCGGCGGTTTTGTCGTCGGCCGTGGCCGCGGCTTGGCCCAAGGCTTCAATGCGCGCATCGGACGCGCCGACTGCCATGGCTTTTGCCTGCTCAGCCGTCAAGGCATGGGCGGCACCCGCTGTAAAACACAGCGCAATGAGGAGGAGATATCGAATCGGCATAAAAAGAACCTGTAGGGTGGGCACAGCAAGCTGTGCCCACGCTGCAACTTCCTGTCTTCAATCCCCTGGGGCAAGGCTTTGCTATTGAGTCCCCTCTGCCGCTTGCGGGAGAGAGTTGGGGTGAGGGTCTGCGTCGTCGAAATCCCCTCACCCCCGCCCTGAGGGAGAGGGAGAGGGAGAAAGACCCGCCTTACTTCTTCGCCGGCTCATCGGGCTTGGCGGCATTGCCCTCGATGTAGGGCGACCAGGGCTTGGCCTTGACCGGGCCGGGCGTCTTCCAGACCACGTTGAACTGACCGTCGGCCTTGATCTCGCCAATGAACACCGACTTGTGCAGGTGGTGGTTCTTCTCATCCATCTTGCTGACGATGCCGCTCGGCGCCTTGAAGGTCTGGCCGGCCATGGCGGCGATGACCTTGTCGACATCGGTGGACTTGGCTTTTTCGACCGCCTGCTTCCACATGTTGATGCCGATGTAAGTGGCTTCCATCGGGTCGTTGGTCAAAGGCTTGTCGGCGCCGGGCAGCTTCTTGGCCTTGGCGTAGCTGGCCCACTTTTGGGTGAACTCGTCATTGCTCGGGTTCTTGATCGACATGAAGTAGTTCCAGGCCGCCAGGTGACCGACCAGCGGCTTGGTGTCGACGCCGCGCAGTTCCTCCTCACCCACGGAGAAGGCGACCACCGGCACGTCCTTGGCCTTCAGGCCGGCGTTGCCCAGCTCTTTGTAGAACGGCACGTTGGAGTCGCCGTTGATGGTGGACACCACGGCAGTCTTGCCGCCGGCGGAGAACTTCTTGATGTCGGCCACGATGGTCTGGTAATCGGAGTGGCCAAACGGCGTGTACTTCTCGTCGATGTCGCTGTCTTTGACGCCCTTGGATTTGAGGTAGGCGCGCAGAATCTTGTTGGTGGTGCGGGGGTAGACATAGTCGGTGCCCAGCAGCACCCAGCGCTTGGCAGCGCCGCCGTCCTTGCTCATCAAATAGTCGACCGCCGGAATCGCCTGCTGATTCGGCGCCGCGCCGGTGTAGAACACGTTCTTGGACAGCTCTTCGCCCTCGTACTGCACCGGGTAGAACAGCAGGCCGTTCATTTCTTCCAGCACCGGCAGCACCGATTTGCGCGACACCGAGGTCCAGCAACCAAAGATGACCGCGACTTTGTCCTGCCCCAGCAACTGCTTGGTTTTTTCAGCGAACAGCGGCCAGTTGGAGGCCGGGTCCACCACCACGGGTTCGAGCTTCCTGCCCAGCACGCCGCCCTTGGCGTTGATCTCGTCAATCGCCATCAGCACGGTGTCTTTCAACACCGTTTCCGAAATGGCCATGGTGCCCGAGAGGCTGTGCAGAATGCCGACCTTGATGGTCTCGGCGGCGTAGGCTGGCAAGCTTGAGAGGGTGGCGAGGGCGACGGCAGCGGTGAGTGCCTTGAGGGTAAAACGACGTGAATTCAGGTGTTGCATGTGTGAGCTTCCAGAGTTAAAGAAAACCGTCTCGCGCCGCCTGTTTATGGGAACTAGTATCCAGACGCAGAGGTATCGGAACAAAATGAAAGTGATGGATTCGTGCTCAGGCCTAGGCGCAAACCGCAGCCATAGCCATCGCTATGGCGAGGATTGGCAACGACGGCATGGGCGCGAAGACGCGCTTTCATGTTTCGATATTTCTGAGTCTGGGTACTAGGCCTTGGCGTCACGATGGTTTGACTTTAGGGAAGGTCGGGGGATTGGGGAATACGCCGAGTGGCGTATGGGGAATGCAGCGTCCGCTTTTGATCCAGGCGCCGATCATCACGCGGCAGGTGCCTGCCAGTTCAGCGGCATCAAGGGTGGAGATCATGTCGGCCGCTTCCATGCCGTCGCGACACGCCAAGCCTCAAGTTAGCGCAATCCGCTGCCAACACGCACACCCCCATCGCGTCGGCCTCGCTCCTATTCGCGCTCTTTGTCCCGCTTTGGCTGCCACTGCTGGCGCACGGCCGGGTCACGCGGCTGGTAACGATAATTTCGGCGCTGCAGTTCGTGCTGCTGTTGCGCCTCGGGATAGCGGGGCCCTGAATAGCGTCGCTGGTATGAAGGCAGCGGGGCGGGAACGGGCACCGACTTGCGCGGCCACTTGTCCCAGTCGCCTCGGTGCTGCTCCCATGCCGGGCCCCAGTGCTCGCCCCAGCGTGGCGGCGCATCCGGACGCCAACCGTAAAAATACACCGGCGGATGCCGGTAGTAGCGCACCGGGATGCGCAGGATGAACAGCGGCACCACTTCAGGCGCCACCAGCCCCCAGGGTCCGTTGTACCAGGAACTGGCGTACCAGTTATCGCCCTGATAGACCCAGTACAGGCCGTCGTAAAAGAAGAAGTTGGCATCGAGCCGCGGCGCATAGTAGACCGGGTAGCCCGGCATCCGGACCAGTTCCGGGTACACCGGCAGATTGATCCCGATGCTGACGCCGGGCAGCCCGATACCGATACCGACGCTGACCTGCGCCATGGCCGACGCCATGGCCCCGAACAGCATCCAAAGCACAACGAGTAGGTAGCGCATTTTCGGTCCTTCCAAGAACTGCTCTTGCGCCAGATTATCGGATTCGCATCGAACTGTTTCTTGCGTTTTCGCACGTCCGGCCAATTGATTCAGGTGCAGGCGGGCCTCAAGCCGACCCATCACCCCTCGAACTGCGGATGCAGTTGCCGAATCCGGCTCATCGCCATGCCGGCCGCCGCGGTGCGGGTCTCCACGCCGAGCTTG
The DNA here is from genome assembly GCA_021731215.1 of Rhodoferax sp. Lineage (GTDB taxonomy): Bacteria > Pseudomonadota > Gammaproteobacteria > Burkholderiales > Burkholderiaceae_C > Rhodoferax. Next base: position 1,423 of record JAKFXU010000240.1, on the reverse strand, counting down.
GCAAACACGCGTTCCAGGTGCTTCTTCACGGTCATCGGACTGGAGCCCAGAATGTCGCCAATGTCGCGGTTGATCTTGCCCTTGACCACCCAGTACAGCACCTCGGCTTCGCGCGGGGTGAGCTTGAAACTCAGGGCGATGGCGTCGATCACGCTCGCGTCGGACTCCTCGCGCATGATGATGAGCCAGTCGCCGCCGCCCTCGCTGTCGCCAATCTGCTGGTGCAGGCGAAAGCTCAGGCGCTTGGGTCCCAGCTCGACACTCAGGCGCGGCGGCTCGATCAGCGCCGGGGCGGCCAGCGCATGGCGGCGCAGCCAGTTAAGCACCGGCGCGGGCGTTTGCGGGGCGGCGCTGCCGTAGTAGCGCAGCAGCAGTTCGCGCGCCAGCGGGGTTTGCCACATCAGTTTGCCGTCGCTGACGCGCACCGTGATGCTGGCAAAACCAAAGGCGTCCAGCGCGTTGCGGGCCTGGCGCTTTTCGCGCGCGCCCTGCAGGTGCACGCTGATGCGGGCCAGTACTTCTTTGGGCTTGATCGGCTTGGTGACGTAGTCCACGCCGCCCGCCTCCAATGCGGCCACCAGGTATTCGGTATCAAGCAGACCGGTCATGAAGATGATCGGGATGTGGGCGGTTTGCGGTGCGGCCTTCAGGCGCCTTGCCACTTCAAAGCCGTCTATGCCGGGCATCATGGCGTCGAGCAGCACGATGTCGGGCAGGGCCTGCGCGGCGCGCGCCAGGGCGGCCTCGCCATGGGTGGCCACCAGCACCGTGTAGCCCGATTCATCGAGCGCGTCGTGCAGCAGCGCCAGGTTGTCGGGCACGTCGTCCACGATCAGCACGACGTCGCTGTTGGCGCGGTCCAGCGTCTGGCGCAGCGCGTGTTTGGGCGCGTTTAGGGCCCCCACGCTTGTCACTTCCCCGGGATCGGCCTTGGCCGATAACGCAGGTGCTGCGCGAGGCCCGGCAGGCCGCGACTCGCGAGACGCTTCGTCTCTGTCGCCGGTCCAATCCTGCTCAAGCAGGTTTGGAGCCGCAGGCTCCAGCCCCGCGGGGGCTCGCCCTCGGGCAAGTCTCGCAGAGACGGCGCGACCGGCTTGGGGCGGCCCGGCGCGGCGGCTAGTTTTCATGAGCCGCCTCGTTCAGCCGCCGGCCCATGGCCTCGAACTGGAACTGCCGGGCCAGGCCGCGCATGTCGGCGACAAAGGCCGCGCTTTGCGGCTGCTGCGCTTCGATCGCGTCGAGCTGGTTCAGGATGCCGCGGTAGTAGCCCAGGCCCACCAGCTCGCGCAGCGCATCCAGCGACTGGCGCTCAGGGTAAACCAATGCTGCAGGCCGGGCCGTGCTGGCCAGCGCGGGCGCGGGCGCGGCGCTCTCCCGCCAGGTGAGGGACAGGCGCAGCGTCAGCCAGTCCAGCAGTTCGGAG